>SEGN01000070.1 GCA_004211245.1 Variovorax sp. | reverse complement strand
TGCCTGGTAGGCCGTGTTGGACTTGAACCAACGACCAAAGGATTATGAGTCCTCTGCTCTAACCAACTGAGCTAACGGCCCGGCCGGCGGATTCTAGTCGGGGGGTGGGCGCCGCTACTTGCGGCCGCTGAGCGCGTTGCTCACCAGGCGCGAGGTGATGTCGACGATCTGGATCATGCGTTCGTAGGGCATGCGGGTCGGGCCGATCACGCCGAGCGTGCCGACCACCTGGCCGTCGACCTCGTAATTGGCACTGACCACCGATAGCTCGTCGATCGGCACCACCTTGCTCTCGCCCCCGATGAAGATGCGCACACCCTCGGCCTGGCTCGACACGTCCAGCAAACGCATCAACTGCGCCTTTTGCTCGAAAAGATCGAAGGCTCGTCGCAGCTGCCCCATGTCACTGGAGAAATCACTCACGGCCAGCAGGTTGCGCTCGCCCGACACCACGACCTCTTCGCGCGCCTCGTCCATCACTTCGCTGCTCACCGCCACGGCCGCCTGCATGAGCGCAGCGATTTCGCCCCGCAGTTTCTCGACTTCGGACTGCAGGCGGTCACGCACCTGTTCGATCGACAGGCCCGCGTAGTTGGCATTGATGTAGTTGGATGCCTCGGTCAGCTGGGACTGGGTGTAGTCGGCCTCCGGAAAGATCACGCGGTTCTGCACATCGCCATCGGGCGAGACGATGATCACCAGAAGCCGCCGGTCGGACAACCGCATGAACTCGAGATGCCGGAACACGGACGGTCTGCGCGGCGCCATCACCACGCCGACGAAGTGCGAAAGGTTCGACAGAAGCTGCGCCGCGTTGGCAATCACCTTCTGTGGCTGGTCGGGCGAAAGCGGCGGTGTCGCGAAGGCTTCACGGCGGCTGGTCAGCATGGTATCGACAAACAACCGGTAGCCGCGCGACGTCGGTATCCGGCCCGCCGACGTGTGCGGGCTGGCGATCAGCCCGGCCTCTTCGAGGTCCGACATCACGTTGCGGATGGTCGCCGGCGACAGTTCCAGACCGGCCGTTCGCGAAAGCGTGCGTGAGCCGACCGGCTGCCCGTCCGCGATATAGCGTTCGACCAGAGTCTTGAGCAGGAGCTTCGCGCGGTCGTCCAACATTGAATGATTTTAATGTTGTAATTTGTGCATGACCTCCCGCTTCCGGCACGTCGCCCTGATCGGCAAATACCAGGCGTCCGGCGCGCGCGCGCAGGCCGGCGCGCTCGATGGCGTGATGTGCGAGATTGCCGCGTTTCTCGAAGGCCAGGGATGCGAGGTGGTGGTGGAGCAGTCGAACGGCGACGAGCCGGAGAGCAGCCGCTATCGCGCGCTCACCGTGGACCAGATCGGCGAGCAATGCGATCTCGGACTGGTGGTGGGCGGCGATGGCACCATGCTCGGCATCGGCCGCCAGCTCGCACGCCACGGCCTGCCGCTGATCGGCATCAACCGCGGCCGACTGGGCTTCATCACCGACATTCCGCTCGACAACTACCAGTCCACACTGATCCCGATGCTCGCGGGCGAGTTCGAGGAAGATCATCGCAGCCTGATGCACGCGCAGGTCGTGCGTGACGAGGAGATCGTGTTCGACGCCTTCGCGATGAACGACGTGGTGGTGAACCGCGGCGCCACCTCCGGCATGGTCGAACTGCGGGTGTCGGTCGGTCGGCACTTCGTGGCGAGCCAGCGCGCCGACGGGCTCATCATCGCGTCGCCGACCGGTTCCACCGCGTACGCGCTGTCGGCCGGCGGCCCGCTGCTGCACCCGTCGATTCCGGGCTGGGTGCTGGTGCCGATTGCGCCGCACACCTTGTCGAACCGCCCGATCCTTCTGCCGGATGCCGAAGAAATCACGATCGAGCTCGTGGCGGGCCGCGACGCCAGCGCCAACTTCGACATGCAGTCACTCGCCTCGCTGCAGCACGGCGACCGCATCGTGGTTCGCCGCTCCGACCATCGCGTGCGCTTTCTGCATCCAAAGGGCTGGAGCTATTTCGACACGTTGCGCAAGAAATTGCACTGGAACGAGGGAGGTTCCTGAGTGGCCCTGCGACGCATTGCCCTGCGCGACTTCGTGATCGTGCGCGCGCTCGAACTCGACCTGGCCAATGGCTTCACCGTGCTGACCGGCGAAACCGGCGCCGGCAAATCCATCCTGATCGACGCGCTGCAACTGGCGCTCGGCAACCGAGCCGATGCGGGCGCGGTGCGCGAAGGGGCCGAACGTCTGGATGTCTCCGCCGAGTTCGATGCCGACCCCACGCTGGCCGACTGGCTTGACGAAGGCGGCTTCGAAGCCAGCGACGCGCTGTTGCTGCGCCGCACGGTCGACCTGCAGGGCCGCAGTCGCGGCTGGATCAATGGCAGCCCGGCGACCGCCACGCAGCTGCGTGAACTCGGCGACCGGCTGCTCGACATCCATGGCCAGCACGCCTGGCAAAGCCTGACCCGCCCCGACGCCGTCCGTGGCCTGCTCGACGCCTACGCGGGCATTCGCACGGATGCACTCGATGCCAGTTGGCATGCCTGGCGGCAGGCGCTGAGCGCTCTCGATACAGCGCGATCTGCGCAGGATTCGCTGCAGCGCGAACGTGAACGCCTGCAGTGGCAGATCGCCGAGGTCGCCAAGCTCGGGCCGGGCGCCGACGAGTGGGACGAGTTGTCGACCAACCACGCACGCATCTCCAACGCGCAGTCCCTGATCGAGGCGGCCGAAGGCGCGCGGGAAGCGCTGGAAGGCGACGATGGTGGCGCCCTGGCCGCCTTGAGCAGGGCCGCGACCCTGCTGCAGAACAGCGAGCACATCGAACCCGAATTCAAGGCGCTGGGCGAAGTGTTGGCATCCAGCGTGGCGCAGGTGTCGGATGCAGCTCACTCGCTGCACGGCTACCTTCGCCACGCCGACATCGATCCACGCCGCCTGGCCGAACTCGATGAGCGCATGGGCCTGTGGATGTCGCTGGCGCGTCGCTACAAGCGAGGCCCGGCCGACCTGCCCGGCTTGCTCGCCGGCTGGCAAGCCGAATTGACGGCGCTCGACGCAGCCGGCGATCTCGAGGCGCTGGAGCGCAGCGAGCAGGCCGCAAGACAAGGCTATCTGAAAGAAGCGGCTGCCATCGGCAAGTCCCGCAAGCAGGCGGCCCCGAAACTGGCGAAGGCCGTCACACTTGCGATGCAGGGTCTCGGCATGCAGGGCGGCAGCTTCGAGGTGCAGCTGCAGGCACTGGCACAACCCGGCCGCGCGGGCCTGGAAGACGTCAGCTTTCTGGTCAGCGGGCATCCCGGCAGCACGCCACGGGCGATCGGCAAGGTGGCCTCGGGCGGCGAACTGTCGCGCATCGCGCTCGCCATCGCGGTGACCACCAGCCAGCTCGGCACGGCGCAAACACTGATCTTCGACGAGGTCGATGCCGGCGTCGGCGGCGCCGTCGCCGAAACCGTGGGGCGCCTCATGAAGCAGTTGGGCCTTGACCGGCAGGTGCTGGCCGTCACCCACCTGCCGCAGGTCGCGGCCTGCGCAGACCACCATCTGGTGGTTGCCAAACGCCAGATCGAGGGCCGCACCGAAAGCGGGGTGACGCCGCTCGCAGGGGCCGCGCGCGAGAAGGAAGTCGCCCGCATGCTGGGCGGCGAAAAGGTGTCGCAGACCTCGCTGGCGCATGCCCGCGAGATGCTGGGCAAGCCGGCCTCGGCAGTCGACGCATGAGCCTTGAACTGGTGCTCATCACCGGCATGTCGGGCTCCGGCAAGTCGGTCGCGCTCAACGCCCTGGAAGACGCGGGGTACTACTGCGTGGACAACCTGCCGCCCGAGTTGTTGATGCCTTTCATCGCGCTGCAGCACGAGCAGCGCAGCGAACGCGTGGCGATCGCGATGGACGTGCGCAGCGGCGTCTCGTTGCCGATGGTGCCGCAGGAACTCGAGGCATTGCGAAGGGGCGGCGTGTCCTTGCGCTCGCTGTTCCTCGACGCCACCACCGACGCATTGGTGCGCCGCTATTCCGAAACGCGCCGCCGCCATCCGCTGTCGCGCCAGGAGAACCGCAGCGACGCGCCTGAAACGCAGCGGGTGCTGGTGCAGGCGATCGAGCTCGAGCGCGAATTGCTCGCCGACCTGCGCGACGGCGCCGATGTGATCGACACCAGCATCATCCGCCCGGCGCAATTGCAGAGCTACATCAAGGCCCTCATCTCGGCGCCGCAAAGTGCGCTGACGCTGGTGTTCGAATCGTTTGCATTCAAACGGGGCGTTCCGCTCGACGCCGACTACGTGTTCGACGTGCGCATGCTGCCCAACCCGCACTATGTGCCGGCGCTGCGCCCGCTCACCGGCCGCGATGCGCCCGTGATCGACTGGCTGCGCCAGCACGACGATGTCGCGCGAATGTACGGCGACATCGAGCAGTTTCTCGGCCGCTGGCTCGACGCACTCGCGCAGGACCACCGCAGCTATGTGACGGTGGCCATCGGTTGCACGGGGGGCCAGCACCGCTCGGTCTTCCTGGTGGAGCAGCTCGCGCGCGGCTTCGGTACGCGCTGGGCCGCGCTCAAGCGGCACCGCGAACTCGACGGCGCCTGATCAGGCGGAAGAAAGCAGCTTGCGCACCGGCGCCGGCAGACCGAGTCCCTGCCACGCGTCCGGCGCGAGCCACTGTCCGTCGCCGGGCATGGCTGCGGCCGCGTCGCCGTCGACCAGCACCGGATGCAGGTGCAGATCCTTGTGCGTCAGCACGTGCAGAAACGGCGAGCCATCGCGCGCCGAGCCGCGCAGCCGTTCGGGCAACGCTTCGATCAGCGCGGCATCGCTGTCGAACACCGGCAAGCAATAGAGGCCCGCCCAGATGCCGCGCGCCGGTCGCTTCTCCAGCCAGACACGGCCTGCGGGATCGCGCGCCTGCAGCAGCCAGAGCGACTGGGCGCTGCGCTTGAGCTTGCGCGTCTTGACCGGGTACTTTTCGGGCGTGCCTTCCAGTCGTGCCGCGCAGATTCCGTTGACGGGACACAGCATGCACGCCGGCTTGCGCGGCAGGCACACCGTGGCGCCCAGGTCCATCAACCCTTGCGTGTAGCGCCCGATCGCTTCCGGCTGCGATGCCGGCGGCAGCAGTTGCGTGGCCGCGTCCCACAGCGTGCGCTCGTTCACGGCGACCGACAAGTCGGCATCGAAGCCGAGCACGCGCGTCAGCACACGTTTGACGTTGCCGTCGAGGATGGCGACGCGCTCGCCGAAGCAGAACGCGGCGATCGCAGCAGCGGTCGAGCGGCCGATGCCGGGCAAGGTGACCAGATCTTGCGCACGGCGCGGGAACATGCCGCCGAATCGCGCGACCACCTCCTGCGCGCAGCGATGCATGTTGCGCGCGCGGCTGTAGTAGCCAAGGCCGCTCCAGAGGCCGAAGACCTCGTCCTCGCTGGCGGCGGCAAGCGCTCCCACATCGGGGAAGCGGGCGACAAAGCGGTCGAAGTAGCCCAGCACCGTGGACACCTGTGTCTGCTGCAGCATGACTTCGGACAGCCACACGCGATAGGGGTCCCGCGTGTTCTGCCAGGGAAGTTCGCTGCGCCCGTGAGTGCGCTGCCAGAGCACCACGCTTTGCGCGAACACCGGCGCCACTGCCGATGCCGCCGCTGCGTCGCCTTCAGGCCGCACGAAGTTCGGTGCGGGAAGTGGTCGGTGCCTCGTTGCTGGTCAGGAGCGAGGTCAGCTCACGCAGGCGACGATGC
Organism: Variovorax sp.; assembly: GCA_004211245.1. Classification (GTDB taxonomy): domain Bacteria; phylum Pseudomonadota; class Gammaproteobacteria; order Burkholderiales; family Burkholderiaceae_C; genus Variovorax. The sequence goes on along the minus strand of SEGN01000070.1, from coordinate 6,168 downwards.
AGCTCGGCCAGCCCGCTCTCTTGAGCGGCAAGTTCGGCGAGCCGCTCTTCCAGATTGCCGGCGGCATGCTGGATGCGGTCGACCGCCTCGATCCGCCGGCCGAAGTTGCGCCGGCGCTCTTTCAACTGCGCATCGAGTTGTGCGCCGGCGCCCTTGCTCCAGCGCTCGACCTCGCTCATGGCCGCCTCGTTCACCACGCGCAAGCGGCTCGTCAGCGCACGCACCAGCTTGTCGCAAAACTCCGGCTGTGCCAGCTTGATGAGGTTGCCGACGCCTAGGTACTGGGTGTGACTCTTCTCGATCTGGGTGAGTTGCTTCTCGAACTCCAGCAGATCGGGCTCCGCCGGCGCCAGCAAGGTAAAGCCATGCTCGGCATTCAGCTGGCGGAACGTGGCATGCAACATCGCCTGGATTTCTGCGGTGGTGGCCTGCACTTCGCGCAGGTTGTTGCGCAACGCATCGAAGGTTTCCGCGTACACCTTGCGCACGTTGAATTTGATCCCGGGCCGCTTGAGCGCGGCGGCGAGGCGTCCCATGTCGGCCTTGAGCGCCGTGCTGCCGAGCACCGCATACACCTCTCGCAGCAGCTTGCCCTGCACCGAGCGCAGCGCCAGGATGCGCGCATTGCTGCCCTCGAACTCGCTCTGCTCCTGCTCGATGCGCGTACGCATGTGCCGAATGACGGAGACGTTCTTGCCGCGCAGCCCTTGCAGTTCCAGCGCCTGCTCCGAGAGGTCTCGCTGCCGGACATTGAGAATGCGCGCCGCTTCCGTGCGCAATGCACCGATGCCGTTGTCGACCGCGCTGCGCAGCATGGTTTCGCGCTTGCCCAGCAAGCCCTCTCCCAGCACCGCCTCCAGCGCCGGCAAACGGCTGGCCTGGAGCAACGGCGGGTCCTTGCGGATCTTGGCCTGCAGGCCTTTCTGGGCCGACACCGGCAGCACCTGCGACAACGGCACCCCGAGCAACTCGGCCGCGCCCTTGCGCTGACGCGCGATCTGCGCATCGATCTGATCGGGCGTGCTGAGGATGTCCCACATCGTGTCGATCTTGTTCAGCACCACGATGCGCGTCTCGCCGGGATCGCCCTCGGTGACGAGATGCTCGCGCCAGATCGACAGGTCGGAGCGCGTCACGCCCGTGTCGGCACCGAGGATGAACACCACCGCATGCGCCTGCGGGATCAGGCTCACGGTCAGTTCGGGCTCGGCACCGATCGCGTTGAGGCCGGGCGTGTCGAGAATGACCAGGCCCTGTTCGAGCAACGGATGCGGCATGTTGAGGATTGCATGCCGCCAACGCGGAATCTCCACCCGGCCTTCTGCGTCGGGCACCGGGTTGTCCTCGGTATCGTCGTCGCTCCAGAAGCCCAGTGCGCGGGCTTCGCCAAGCGGCACCCAGTTGACTTCGGCCACCTTGTGCATCGCCTCGGCGAGTTGCTCGGCGTCGTTGACGTCGATTTCCAGTTCGGTCCAGCGCGCGTGCTCCTCGCGCCAGTGGCTCAGCGAATGCGGCTCCAGGCGGGTTGCGATCGGCAGCAGGCGCAGGCTGGGCGGAAATGCGGCGTCGTAACCCAGTTCCGTCGGGCACATCGTGGTGCGCCCGGCACTGGCCGGCATGATGCGGCGGCCATAGCCGGCAAAGAAGATCGCGTTGATCAGTTCCGACTTGCCGCGGGAGAACTCCGCGACGAACGCCACCATGACCTTGCTGGTGCGCATCTGCGATTCGAGATCGCGCAAGCGTTCGGCCACGGCCTGGTCAAGCAACTCGTTTTCGTTCAGCCAACCTGCCAGCCATTTGAGCCGATGCGCGAAATTCCGACGCCAGGCGCCATGCTGGTCGAATTGCTGGTTGAAAGAGCGGCTCAAAATGAAATGTAAATTGTGGCTTACAAAATATAGCACCGGGGGGCCGCCACACGTGCAGGCGACAGCGCCGCTTGTCGGGCTTTCTCAGTACTTTTGGCAAATAGGACAGAAAAACGTCGAACGTTGCCCCTGCCGAATCTGCCGGATCGCCGTTCCACACACGCGGCACGGTTCGCCCGCCCGTCCATAAACCGTGGCTTCGAGCTGGAAATAGCCGCTCTGGCCGTCGATGTTGCTGAAGTCGCGCAGCGTGCTGCCGCCACGCTCGACTGCGCGCGCCAGAATCTCGCGCACCGCTGCATGAAGGCGGGTGGCACGCGGTCGGCTGATCCGCGAAGCAGCCAGCGTCGGCCGAATGCCTGCCATGAAAAGCGCTTCCGAGGCGTAGATGTTGCCCACCCCGACGACCAGGTCGCCGGCGAGCAGAACCTGTTTGATCGCGGCCTGCCGCCTTTTCAATCCCGCGTGGAACGCCTCGAGCTCGAAGCCGTCGCCGAGCGGCTCCACCCCGAGCCCGCCCAGGAGCTTGACGGCGAGCGGCGCCGACTCGTCCTGCGCGTACACCACTGCACCGAAGCGCCGCGGGTCGTTGAGCCGAAGTGTGCCGTGCGAAGTGACCATGTCGAAATGGTCGTGCGTGCCCGAGACCGGCGGGTCGCGTGAGAAGCTGAGGCTGCCGGACATGCCCAGATGCAGCAGCAGCAGCCCTTCGTCGAGGTCGATCAACAGGTACTTGCCGCGCCGACGCACGCCCAGCACGGTGCGCCCCACCAATGCCGACGGATCGACGGCCAGTGCCCACCGCAGGGGCTTGCCCATGCGCACGGCCTCGATCCGGGCGCCGGCGATGCGATCGGCAAAACCAAGGCGGGTGACTTCGACTTCAGGGAGTTCGGGCATGGGCGCAAGGCTGACAGCAAATCACGCCGGAACCTGTAGCCCCGTGCGGTGGTCACACGAAAACCTTGGATTATTATGGTTGCAATGACCCCACCGCCCCGCCGACTCCGCCTTGTAGCGGCCGCGTCACTCGTGCTGCTCGCCTTGGCAACGCACGCGCAGACCGTTCCCGCACCCAACAGCCCCGGCGACCCTTCGGCGCCCACCAGTCCGGCGCCGATCGTCGAGCCCTCCGGGGCGCCGGTCGGGACACCACCAACGAAGGCCACCACCCCTGCCGAAGCGCGGGCCTCGGCGCTGACGGCCGAGTTGTTCTTCGATGTGCTCGTCGGCGAGCTCAGCGCGCGGTCCGGCGACCCTGCCGAGGGCGCGGCACTGGTGTTCGAAGCCGCGAAGCGCACGCGCGATCCTCGGCTCTATCAGCGCACCGTGGAACTGGCACTGCAAACACGCTCGGGCGAGACCGCACTGGCAGCCGCGCGGGCGTGGAAGCAGGCGGAACCCGGCTCGCGCGATGCGCGCCGGCTCGAACTGCAAATCCTGATCGCGCTGAACCGCCTCAACGACACCGTGGAGCCGTTGCGCGCCGAACTCGCCGCCACGCCGCAAATCGAGCATCCGTTCCTGATGAACGTGATCGCGCGCACCTACGTGCGCGCCGCCGACAAGAAGCTCGCCGCCTCGGTGGTCGAACGCGCGCTGGCGGACGAAGTGAAGAATCCCGCCACGGCTGGCCTCGCCTGGACGACGATCGGCCGCATGCGGCTCGTGGCCGGCGACTCGACCGGCGCCCTCGACGCGGCGCTCAAGGGCCAGGAAGCCGATCCGAACCTGGACGGCCCTGCCATCCTTGCGCTCGACCTGATGGACCCGGCGCAACCCTTGGCCGAACCGATCGTCAAGCGCTACCTCGCCACGCCGAAGGCAGCGCTCGAGGTCCGCATGGGCTACGCCAGGGCGTTGGCCGAGGGGAAGCGTTTCGCCGAGTCGAGCGCCGAGCTGAGCAAGATCACCGTGGAGCGGCCCGACATGCCCGATCCATGGGTGCTGCTCGGATCGTTGCAGGCGCAGGCACGACAGGATGCCGCCGCCGAGACCTCGCTCAAGCGCTATGTCGAACTCTCCAACGGCCAGGCCGACGCCGACGAACGCAAGCGCGGACTGACGCAGGCGTACCTGCTTCTCGCGCAGCTCTCGGAGCGGCGCAAGGATTTTGCCGGCGCCGAAAGCTGGCTCGGCAGGATCGACGGCAGCGACGACCTCGTGGGCACCCAGGCGCGACGTGCCTCGCTGCTGGCACGGCAGGGCAAACTGCAACAGGCACGCGAGTTGGTGCGCGCGCTGCCGGAGCGCACGGCGGACGACAAGAAGCAGAAGTTCCTGGCGGAAGTGCAGCTGCTGCGCGACGCCAGGCAGTACCAACCGGCCTACGACATGCTTGCCAAAGCGAGCGCAGCGGCCCCCGATGACAGCGATCTGCTCTATGACCAGGCCATGGTGGCCGAGAAGCTCAATCGCATGGACGAGATGGAGCGCTTGTTGCGTCGCCTGATCGAACTTAAGCCCGACAACCAGAACGCCTACAACGCCCTCGGCTACTCGCTTGCCGATCGAAAGGTTCGGCTCGAAGAAGCCCGCACGCTCATCCGCAAGGCAGTGCAGCTGGCGCCCGACGACCCCTTCATTGCGGACAGCCTCGGCTGGGTCGAGTACCGGCTCGGCAACATGGAAGAGGCCGTCCGCATCCTCGAGGCAGCGTACAAGCGCCGCCCCGACCCCGAAATCGGCGCTCACCTGGGCGAGGTCCTGTGGGCGGCCGGCAAGCGAGACCGCGCCGTCGAGGTCTGGAAAGAGGCCTCGCTGGCCGACGCGGACAACGAGACCCTGCAGGAAACGCTCAAGCGCCTGCGCGTCAAGCTGTGAGGCGTCGTGCGACGCTGGCGGCGGGCGGTCTCGCCGTGCTTGCCCTGGCGGGTTGCGCGAGCCAGCCGGCTGCACCCGGCCCCACCCCCACATCCGCCAGCGGTGCGTGGAGCGGCCGGCTCGCGCTGCGGATCGACAGCGAGCCGCCCCAGAGCTTCTCTGCGTTGTTCGACCTGCGCGGAACGCCGCAGGCCGGCGAACTCACGCTCACCACGCCGATCGGCAACACGCTGGCCGTGCTGCAATGGTCGCCTGGAGAGGCTTTGCTCAAGAACAGCGATCAAACCCGGCGTTACGAATCGGTCGAGGCGCTGATCGAGGCTGCCACCGGTGCAGCCATCCCGGTGGACGCCCTGTTCGGATGGCTCGCCGGTCGCGACGACCCGGTGCCGGGCTGGCGCGCAAATCTCAGCCAGGTGGCCAGCGGCCGCCTGCAGGCCATACGGCAATCGCCTCAGCCCGTGGCAGATCTTCGCATCGCCTTTGAGCGGTCATGAAGGCGCTGTACGACCTGCCCGCACCGGCCAAGCTCAACCTGTTCTTGCATATCACGGGTCGCCGTGACGATGGCTATCACCTGCTGCAGTCGGTCTTCATGCTGATCGATTGGTGCGACACGCTCCATGTGGAGCGACGCGACGACGGCGCGCTGAGCCGCGAAGACCTGACCACGCCGTTGCCGGACGACGACCTCGTGCTGCGCGCTGCGCGCGCCCTGCAGCACTTCGCGCGGCCCGGCCAGGGCGCGCACATCGGTGTGGCCAAGCACGTGCCGGCGCAAGCCGGAATGGGCGGAGGATCGTCCGATGCCGCGACCTGTCTCCTCGCGCTGAACCGGCTGTGGGGCCTGAATCTCCCGCTTTCGACGCTGGAGCGAGTCGGGCTTGCATTGGGCGCGGACGTGCCTTTCTTTCTTCGTGGCCATAACGCCTGGGTGGAGGGCATCGGCGAGGAAATCGTGCCGGTCGAGCTGCCATCTGCCCGCGTCTGCGTGGTGAAACCGCCGCAAGGGCTCGACACCCGTCTCATTTTTGCTGCGCCCGACCTTCAACGTGCCACGCCGCCTGCTATAATCGCAGGCTTCGCTGCAAAGCACGGGTCCGACGAGTTCGAGAAGTTCTCGTTTGGTCACAACGACTTGCAGCCGGTTGCCCAGAGGCTCTGCCCGCCGGTGACCCAGGCCATCGAATGGCTCGGGTCGCTCGGTTTGCAAGGCCGGATGACCGGCTCCGGGAGTGCCGTGTTCGCACCGATGCCGCATGAAGTGGATCTGGCCGACGCCCCGGAAATTCCGGAAGGCTGGCTGGTTCGCCAGTGCAGCAACATGGCTGTTCATCCCCTGGCCGGGTGGGCAGCCAGCGACATTTCATAGGTTGGTGGTCTGTCTCCACAAGGGACGTTCCATCATCCCGTGTAGGGGAGTCGCCAAGCTGGTTAAGGCACTGGATTTTGATTCCAGCATGCGAAGGTTCGA
>SEGN01000408.1 GCA_004211245.1 Variovorax sp. | reverse complement strand
GCGGTCACCAGGGCCTGGCGCAGGCGCTGGTCCTTCAGCACGCTGAGCGGATCGGCTTCGGTGTCGGCCGTGTGCCGGTCCAGGAAGCCGTCGCTGTCGTCGCTGCCGGCGCCGATGTCCTCGAGGTACACCAGCTGCGTGCCGCGCACGCGGCCCAGCAGGGCCTGGTACTCGGCCAGCGGCATCTTCAGTTCGGCCGCGATCTCGGATTCGACCGGCGAGCGGCCGAGCCGGTGCTCGAGCTTGTGCACCGCGCGCTCGATCTCCTTCTGGCTCTTGCGCGAGCCGCGCGAGAGCCAGTCGCCTTCGCGCAGCTCGTCGAGCATGGCGCCGCGGATGCGCTGGGTGGCGAAAGTTTCGAACTGCACGCCCTGGCTGGCTTCGTAGCGCGACAACGCGTCGGCCAGGCCGATCATGCCGACCTGGATCAGGTCGTCGAGCTCGACGTTGGCCGGCAGCTTCGCGATCATGTGGTGCGCGAGACGCTGCACCAATGGCACGTACTGGCGGATCAATGCGTCGCGGTCGAGGCGGCCCTGGGGGTTGTACATCTGGGTGGCGGTGGCGGCAGTAGCGAGCATTGCGCGGGATCGATCGTTCAGGCGCCGGCGCCGACCGGCGAGAAGTAGCAGGGCAGGTCGGCCGCCTTGGGGTCGAAGGCCGAGCGTTGCGCCGCCTGCATCGAGGCGCGCACGAGGCCGCGTGCGTCGCCGGCCTGCCAGTCGTCGGGCACGCGCTGGCCATTGCTGGCGCCGCGCACCGCGAACTCGTGGCGCATCAGCGTGTCGAGCACCGGGCCGAGCTTGGCGGCCTCGTCGAGCTTCGTGACGATGGCCTGGCGCGTGCCGCCGACCTTGAAGGCGATGGCCATGTCTTCCAGCGTGTCGCCATGCGCGCCGGCATTGAGCACCAGCACGCGCTTGACGCGCGGGATGTCCAGCAGGTCGAGCAGGTCGCGGCGGCGCGGGTCGTGCGGCGCCACGCCGGCGCTGTCGATGATCACGACCTTCTTGTTCGCGAGCAGGTTGAGCAGGTCCTGCAGCGCGGCGCGGTCGTGCGCCAGATGCGCCACCACGCCGAGGCTGCGGCCGTGCGCGCGCAACTGTTCGTGCGCACCGGCGCGCTGCGTGTCGAGCGTGACGAGGCCGACGCCGGCCGCACCGTGCAACTGCGCGCCGATGGCGGCCAGCTTGGCGGCGCTCGTTGTCTTGCCGACGCCGGTGGCGCCGATCAGTGCGAACACGCCGCCTTCTTCCGGGATCGACGGCATGCGCGCGGTGTTGCCTAGGCGGGACTCGAGTGCTTCGAGCAGCCAGCGCACGGCGTCGCCGGCTTCCAGCGCGGCGGGCATGGCCTCGAGCACCGAGCGGGCAAGCGCCGGCGAGTAGCCGGCGCGCACCAGCTTGAGCATCAGGTTCGACTGGATCGGATCCTGCCGCGCATGGCCGAGCCAGGCGAGCGCGGAGAAGCGTTCGTCCATCAGGTTCTTCATCGCCTGCAGTTCGGCCATCACGCCGGCTGGCGCGGGCTGCGCCACGGGTGTCGACGGGGGCGACGAGGGCGCGAGCGCGACCTCGCGCATCTCGACGGTCACAGGTGCGGAGGCTTCTACCGACACACGAACGGGCGCGGGCCGTGGTGCGGGTTCCGGTGCAACGCGCTTTGCCGGTTCGGCCAGCGCAGCCACAGCGGGTGCCGCGGGTGCTGCGGCTTCGTGCTGGCGGCGCAGCATCCGCTCGCGCACATAGTCCTGGAACGACAGCGTGCTCATCGCGAGCTGTTCGGTGTCGGCTTCCACGCCGATGTCGAGCGCCGGTGCGGGCACCGGTGCTGCAACGGGCGCAGGCTTGGGCGCCGGCTGGGCGGCGGCCGCCGGCACCTGCGCAGTCGTGGTGCCGTCGATCAGCGCCAGCGCCGCTTCGGTCGCGGCCATCACCTCGACGCCATCGGGCACCTGCCGGTTCGACAGGATCAGGGTCTCGTCGCCGAAGGCGGCACGCGCCTTGGCCAGCGCCTCGCGGGCGGTCGGTGCGACAAAGCGTTGAATGTTCATGCGGATGCACCTCGAAGGATCGGGCCGATGCGGATGGTGTGGGTTTCAGGGATTTCGCTGTGCGCCAGCACCTGCAGGCGCGGCGCGACGCGGCGCACCAGGCGCGAGATGGCGCCGCGGATCGCATCGGGCACCAGCAGGCAGGCCGGCACGCCTTGCTCTTCCTGCTTGTTCGCCACTTCGGCGGCGGTGCGCGTGAAGAGTTCGGCCACGCCGGGGTCGAGCGCCGGCGCCTGCGCATTGGCCAGCGCCTGCACCAGCAGCCGCTCGAAGCCGGGCTCGATCGCGATCACGTCGAGCTCCTTGGTCGCACCGTAGATCTGCTGCACGATGGCCGGCGAGAGCGCCACGCGCACCCGGCGCGCCAGTTCGGCGGCATCGGTGGTCTGACCGGCATGTTCGGCCAGCGTCTCGACGATGGTGCGGATGTCGCGGATGTGCACGGACTCTTCCAGCAGCAGTTGCAGCACCTTCTGGAACGTGGCCAGCGGTACCAGCTTGGGCACGACTTCCTCGATCAGTTTGGGGGCCAGCTTGCTCACGTGTTCGACCAGTTGTTGGGTTTCGGTACGGCTCAGCAGGCGCGCTGCCTGAACCTGCATCAA
>SEGN01000407.1 GCA_004211245.1 Variovorax sp. | reverse complement strand
GGCGTAGCGCGCGTTGTGGGTGCCGTAGTGGCATGCGAAAACAGGGGTGCCGTCGACCGCCGCGACGATGCGCGAGGCACGGTCCAGCGGAATGAAGTCGCCGGGCTTCATCGCGAGCAGCTGGCCCACGGTGAGTTCGGGCTGGGCCAGCTCGGCCGTGAGCGTGACCTCGGCCGACTGGATCTCGCGCGTGAGTTGCGTCACCCAGCGCCGGTCCTCCGCGATGGCATCGGCCTGCTGCGCGCCGTAGAGCACGTCGCGCACCGGGTCGAGTGCGGCCCAGGGCTTGCAGATGCGCACCGCGCCCTGCAGGCCGCCGAAGCTCACCTGCAGCGTGGTGACCAGCACCAGATCGGCAGGCGCTGCGATATTGACGAAGCGCGGATGGGTTTCCGAGCGCTGGAACTCCAGCTCCAGCGGGTAGATGCCCTTCCACGCCTTGGCATAGTCGGTGCACACCAGGCCCAGCAGACGCTGGATCACGCGCTGCTCGGCCGGCGAGAACTCGCGGCCCTCGATCGGTGCCTGCAGCGTGCCGGCCCCCCCGTAGAGCGAATCGACCAGCGCCGAGACCAGCGTGGACTCGCACACCACCAGGCCGCTGCCGCGCAACGGCCGCAAGGCCACCACGCTGAAATGCACCGGCGCCGGCAGCATGCCGAGGAATTCGGAGAAGCGCTGCACCTGCACCGGCTCGATCACCACCTCGGGGCTGCGCCGCGCGAAATGGAACAGGCTGGTGCGCAGGTAGCGCTGCATGCGCTCGTTGACGATGTCGAGCGTCGGCATCGGCCGGCGCACCAGGCGCTCCTGCGCGGCCATGTCGTACTCGCGCACGACGGCATCGGCCATGCGCTCGACCACGTCATCGACCGGTGGTGCAGCAGCGTCGTCAGTGGGGTTGTCGGTCACTTCGTCCATGGCGAACAGGCGAGTGGTTTACTGAACGATGAAGCTGGAGAACAGCACGCCGTTGACCGGGCTCGGCTCTGCCTTGCGCTTCTTCTTGCGCTTCGGCGCGGGTTCTTCCTCGTCGTCGGCCTCCGCCGCCTTGGCCTTGGCTTTCTTCGGCGCGGGTTCGTCGACCTCGTAGCCGATCGCGCGCGACACCTCGGCGACGATGTCGTTCGCCAGCTTTTCCTTGCCGTCGCGCTTGAGCAGTTCTTCCGACGTGCGTTGCGACACCAGCATCAGCACGCTGCTGCGGATGGCCGGCATGTAGGTCTTGATTTTTTCGGCGGTCTTTTCGTTCTCGACGTCGAGCGTCACGCCGATCTGCGCGAAGCGCTCGCCACCGCCATCGGCCAGGTTGACCACCATGCTCTCCAGCGGCAGGTAGGTCGGGGCGTGCTTCTCGGCCGGGGCATGGGCCACGGGCTCCTCGTCAGTGGCGGCCGCAGCGGCGCGCTTCTGCATGTAGAACCAGGCGCCGCCGGCACCGCCGCCGAGCAGCACCACGGCGACGATGATGATCATCAGCATCGATTTCTTGCCACCCTTCTTCGGCGCTTCGGGGGCCTGGGCAGCGGCGGCGGTGGCGGCAGGGGCGGACACGGGGTTTCCTTCGGTTCGACAGCACAACGACCCTTCGCGCCAGGCGCAGCAGGGTCTGCATGGAACCGATTATTCGAGTCCGCCGCCTTTGCCAAGCCCCGATAAAAGGGGGGAAAGCGGCGCTTTAGCGGTGCTTCGACGGTGGCTAGACGTACAGGTCGAGCGCGCGTTCCGTCATGGTGCGGGGCCGGGCAGCAGGCAAAGCGGCAGGCTCGGGGCCAACCGAACCACCCGCCACGCCGTTCGAGCGCAGCGCACGCTGCGCGTCCCGCGCGGCCTCCTGTTCGGCGCCGGTGCCGGAGTGGCCGACCGAGGCGCCGGACAGCATGAGGCCTTCGCTGCCGAACATTTCCTTGAGCTGCGGCAGCGCAGCGCCGAGCCACTGGCGCGCCTCCGGCGAATCGCTGCGAAATGCCACGTGCGCCTCGTTGCCGGTGACCTGCACGGTGACCGACACCGGCGCGCCATCGGGCATGTCGAGCTTGAGTTCGGCGCCCTGGCTGCGCTGCGCCATCCACCAGCTGACCTGTTCCACCAGCCGCTCGGTGAAGCCGGCGCCGTTGGCGGCAGCGCCTGCGCCAGCCGCGTCGGGCGCGGTGACGAAGGGCGACGCGGCCAGCGCCGTGTCGTTGCCGCTCGCAAGGCCGGCGTGAACCGTGGCACCTTCCGGCGCGCGCTCCAGCCGACGCCAGGGTGTCGGCATTTCATCGGCGAGCGCAGTGACCATGGCAGGAACGGCCGCAGCGGTCTCTGCGGCCGGTGCGGGCACGCGCGCCTGGGCCGAAGCATCGGTGGCGGCCGCCGCGGCGGCCACGCTGGCGGATGCATGACGGCTCGCGGCGACCGCACTCGCATCCTGCGCCGGGGCGGCGGCCCGCAGCGGGTCATGCGCGCCGTCCTTCTTGCCATCGGCACGGCCGAGCAATGCCACGCCGAGCGCGGCCGACGGTGTGTCGATCGTGCCGGTGTCCTTCGCCGCGCCGCGTGTCGCTGCCGCGGGCTGCGCCACGAGCGGCGTCGTCGGCAGTCCGGGGGCGTCGGGCGCAGTCTGCGGATCGGCAAGGCGGCCGGCGCTCGCGACCACACCGGTGATCACGGCCGCATCGACGGGCGCGGCACTG
>SEGN01000406.1 GCA_004211245.1 Variovorax sp. | reverse complement strand
AACAGCAGATGCTGCTTGCCGCCGAGGTCTTCGCGGTATTGCTTGAGGTAGCGCATCGTCTCTTCGTCCAGAAACTCGGGCATCGCCTCCTTGCTCACCGGCTGGCCGTTGATGGTGAGTTTCTTGTTCAGGTAGGCCACCTCGTCGCCCGGCACCCCGACCACCCGCTTGATGTAGTCCATGCTGGGCTTGGGCGGATAGCGAAACACCATCACGTCGCCGCGCGCAGGCGGCGTGCCATCGGTGATCTTGGTGTTGATCACCGGCAGGCGCAGGCCGTAGGTGAACTTGTTGACGAGGATCAGGTCGCCGGTCAGCAGCGTCGGCATCATCGAGCCGGACGGGATCTTGAACGGCTCGAAGAGGAAGGAGCGCAGCAGGAACACCGCGACGATCACCGGGAACAAGCCGGCTGTCCAGTCCAGCCACCAGGGCTGCATCAGCAGGCGCTCGCGCGCCTTGCCGTCCACGGTGTCGACCTGGGTCACGCCCTGCTGAGCCAGTCGCGCGTCGCGCTCGCTCAGCGAGGCATCCAGCGCGGCCACGGCGCGGCGGCGCCTCGGCAGGAAGTAGAGACGCTCGGCGAGCCAGTAGACACCGGTCACGACGGTGGCCAGAAACAGCAACAGTGCGAAGTTGCCTTCGACGGCGCCATAGAGCCAGGCGCCGATGTAGCCGGCAAACGCCGCGAGGATCAGGGAGGTGAGGAATGCCATGGGTTCAGTCTTCGACTTGCAGGATCGCTAGGAAGGCTTCTTGCGGAACCTCGACGGAACCGATCTGCTTCATGCGTTTTTTGCCCGCCTTCTGCTTTTCGAGAAGCTTCTTCTTGCGGCTGATGTCACCGCCATAGCACTTGGCCAGCACGTTCTTGCGCAGCGCCTTGATTGTCTCACGCGCGATGATGTTGACTCCGATCGCGGCCTGGATTGCCACGTCGTACATCTGGCGCGAAATGATCTCGCGCATCTTGCTCACCACGGCCCGGCCGCGGTACTGCGACTGGCTGCGGTGCACGATGATCGAGAGCGCGTCGACCTTCTCGCCGTTGAGCAGGATGTCGACCTTGACCACGTCGGAGGCCCGGTACTCCTTGAACTCGTAGTCCATCGACGCGTAGCCGCGGCTCGCCGATTTCAGCTTGTCGAAGAAGTCGAGCACGATCTCGCCGAGCGGCATCTCGTAGGTCAGCATCACCTGCCGGCCGTGGTAGGCCATGTTCATCTGCACGCCGCGCTTCTGATTGGCCAGCGTCATGACGACGCCGACGTACTCCTGCGGCATGTAGAGATGCACGGTGACGATCGGCTCGCGGATCTCGCTCATCTTGCCGACGTCGGGCATCTTGGACGGGTTCTCCACCATGATGACCTCGCCGTCGCTGCGCACCACCTGGTAGACCACGCTCGGCGCCGTCGTGATCAGGTCCTGGTCGAACTCGCGCTCCAGCCGCTCCTGCACGATCTCCATGTGCAACAGGCCGAGGAAGCCGCAGCGGAAACCGAAACCAAGCGCCTGGCTCACTTCGGGCTCGTAGCGCAGCGACGAATCGTTGAGCTTGAGCTTCTCGAGCGCGTCGCGCAGCGACTCGTACTCGCTGGCTTCGGTCGGATAGAGCCCGGCGAAAACCTGCGGCTGGATTTCCTTGAAACCCGGCAAGGCCTCGGTTGCCGTGAACGCCGCGCCGCCCGTGCCGGGCTTGATCAAGGTGACGGTATCACCCACTTTTGCGGCCTGCAGTTCCTTGATGCCGGCGATGATGTAGCCCACCTCTCCGGCCTCGAGCGACTGGCGCGGCTCGTTGGCCGGCGTGAAGACGCCGAGGCTGTCGGCGTTGTACATCGCACCCGAGGCCATCATCTTGATGCGCTCGCCCTTTGCGAGACGGCCATCGACCACGCGCACCAGCATCACGACGCCGACGTAGGCATCGAACCAGCTGTCGATGATCATGGCGCGCAGCGCCGCATCGGGATTGCCCTTGGGCGGCGGCACGCGCGCCACCACCGCTTCGAGGATCTCGTCGATGCCCATGCCGGTCTTGGCGGAGCATGGAATCGCATCGGTCGCATCGATGCCGATCACGTCTTCGATTTCGGTGCGCGCGTTGTCGGGGTCCGCGTTCGGCAGGTCCATCTTGTTGAGCACCGGCACCACTTCGACACCGAGGTCGAGGGCGGTGTAGCAGTTGGCCACCGTCTGCGCCTCCACGCCTTGCGACGCGTCGACAACGAGCAGAGCGCCTTCGCATGCCGACAAGGAGCGGCTCACCTCGTATGAGAAGTCGACGTGGCCCGGCGTGTCGATCAAATTGAGGTTGTAGACCTTCCCGTCGAGTGCCTTGTAATGCAGCGCGGCGGTCTGTGCCTTGATGGTTATCCCACGCTCTTTCTCGATGTCCATCGAGTCCAGAACCTGCGCTTCCATCTCGCGCTCCGCGAGCCCGCCGCAACGTTGAATCAAACGGTCCGCGAGCGTCGACTTGCCATGATCGATGTGCGCGATGATCGAAAAGTTTCTGATGTGATTCATCAACGGGAACGCTTAAGTACTTGAATTGCCTCATGCGCAGAAGGCGACGGGCAAGAAAAAAGGGCGCGTCTTACGGAGACGCGCCCTGAACCAACAAGCAATGGCAACTGCAGTAGTTGGAACTTCATTGTAGGCAAAAAGGGGTTGGCGTACATCCGGGAAC
>SEGN01000405.1 GCA_004211245.1 Variovorax sp. | reverse complement strand
CCCGAGCTGCAGGTGTTCGGCCCGGCGATGGTCGGCCCCGTGCTCTGCACCTTCGGCACGCCCGAGCAGCAGGCGCAGCACCTGCCGGCCATTCGCGATTCGTCGGTGTGGTGGTGTCAGGGCTATTCCGAGCCGGGCGCAGGGTCGGACCTCGCCGCGTTGCAGACGATGGCGCAGGACGCCGGCGACCACTACCGCGTCGACGGCCAGAAGATCTGGACCTCCTACGCGCACCACGCGGACTGGATGTTCTGCCTGGTTCGCACCAGCCGCGAGGGCCGCAAGCAGGAGGGCATCTCGTTCCTGCTGATCGACATGAAGACCCCCGGCGTCGAGGTGCAGCCGATCCGCATGATGGACGGGCGTCACTACCTCAACGCGGTGTTCTTCAACGATGTGAAAGTGCCCAAGGCCAACCGCATCGGCGAGGAGGGCCGCGGCTGGACCTACGCCAAGTTCCTGCTCGAGCACGAGCGGGTGGAGAACGCCAATCTGCGCTTCATCACGCAGGAGCTGCAGAAGCTGCGACGCGTCGCCGGCGAGGTCCGCAGCGATGGTCGGCCGCTGATCGACGACCCGTCGTTCCGGGCCGAGGTGGCGGCGGTCGAGGTGCAGTTCAAGGCGCTCGAGATCGGGCTGCTGCGCATGCTGTCCGACATGCACGCCGGGGCGCCGGCCGGCCCGGGCAAGTCGTCCTTCATCAAGATCCGCGGCACCGAGATCGCCCAGCGGATCACCGAACTGCTGGTGCAGGCCAGCGGTGCCGATGCCCAGCGCTACCAGCCCGGCCCGCTGTTCGGCCTCGGGGATGCGGGCGTGATCGGCCCCGCGCACGGGGTCGGGCCCGTCGCCACCTACCTGTTCTGCCGCGCCATGACCATCTACGGCGGCAGCACGGAGGTTCAGAAAAACATCATGGCCAAGCACGCGCTCGGCCTGTAGAAGCATGACCGACGAAATCGACTACCTGCAAGGCGAGAAGCCGCTCCACGAATACCTGCGCGAACACGCGCGCCGCCAGCCCGACAAGGCCGCGATCGTCTGGTACGGACACGCGGTCAGCTATGCCGAGCTCGACCGCTACAGCGACGCGTTCGCCCATGCGCTGCATGCGAGGGGGGTGCGCAAGGGGGACCGCGTGGCGCTCTTCATGCAGAACTGCCCGCAGTACCAGATCGCGCACTTCGGCATCCAGAAGCTCGGTGCCATCGTGAGCCCCTGCAGCCCGATGTTCAAGGCACACGAGTTCGCCTACCAGGTGGGCGACCTCGACGCCAAGGCGCTGGTGGTGGCCGACCATCTGCTGCCGATCGCGCAGTCGGTGCGCGACCGGGTCGACGTGCCGCACGTGTTCTGCGTGCGCTACGCCGACCTGCTGCCGCAGGCGCCCACGCTGCGCGTGCCCGATGACGTGTCGGCACGGCGGCCGCTGCCGGAAGGAACGATCGACTTCCAGGCCGTGATCGAGACGCCGGAAGCGCGCCCGCCTGCGGTGGAGCTGGCGATGGACGACGTGGCGCTCATGACCTACACCTCCGGCACCACCGGCATGCCGAAGGGCGCGATGCTCAGCTATCGCAATGCGCTCTACAAGACGGCCGTCGGCGAGGAGATGTTCTGCATCCGGCCCGACGACGTGCTGCTCGCGGTCGCGCCGCTCTATCACATCGCCGGCATGATCTGCGGCGTGACGATGCTGGCCTACACCGGCGCCACGGTCGTGCTGCTCAACCGCATGGACCCGCTCGCCGTGCTGCAGGCCATCGAACGTCACCGCGTGACCTGGTGGTATGCCATGGCGCCGATGCTGGTGGCCGTGATGAACGAGCCGGGCGCGGAAAAGTTCGACCTCTCGTCGCTGCACACCACCATGGGCACCAGCTTCGGTATCAAGCTGACCGAGGAACTGGCCGCGCAGTGGAGCGCGTTCGCCGGGGGGTGCCTGGTGTATGAAGCCGGCTACGGCCTGTCGGAAACCCATACCAACGACGTGCTGATGCCGCGCGACAGGGTGCGCTGGGGCACGAACGGCGTGCCGGGCCGGGGCGTCGACGTGAAGATCGTCGACGTCGAGGGCCATCCGGTCGCGCTCGGGCAGACTGGCGAGATCGTGCTGCGCAGCCTCGGCGTGTTCCACGGCTACTGGAACCGCCCGGACGCCACGGCGGAGGTGCTGCGCGATGGCTGGGTCCACACCGGTGACATCGGCAGACTCGACGACCAGGGCTATCTCACCTTCATCGGCCGGGTCAAGGAAATGATCAAGGTCTCGGGCTTCAGCGTGTTCCCCGAGGAGGTGGAGTCGATCCTCATCCTGCACCCGGACGTGCTGCAGGTCGCCGTGATCGGCGTGCCCGATGCCGACAAGGGCGAGGTCGTGAAGGCCTTCGTGGTGCCGAGCAGCCGCGCGGCCCGGCCGCTCGATACCGCGGCGCTGCTCGGATGGGCGCGCGAGAACATGTCGCACTACAAGGTTCCGCGGCAACTCGAGGTGCGCGATTCGCTGCCGGCCACAGGCACCGGCAAGGTTTTGCGGCGGCTGCTGAAGGCCGCCTGACGCCACCTTCGGCGGCAATCCTCAGTTGGCCATCAACGGATTGCGCCGCGCCTCGTCGCGGCGGCGGTCCTCGCGCACGACGGCACAGCGCGGGTGCCGGCTGTACTCGGCCCTGTCGCACTGTGCCGCTTCGCAGCGCGCCGC
>SEGN01000404.1 GCA_004211245.1 Variovorax sp. | reverse complement strand
TACCAGATGGCCGGCGGCGTGCGCGCCAGCATGGGCTACTGCGGCTGCGCGACCATCGCCGACATGCAGAACAAGGCCGAGTTCGTCGAGATCACCACGGCCGGCATCCGCGAGAGCCACGTCCACGACGTGCAAATCACGAAAGAAGCGCCCAACTACCGGGCGGAGTGATTTCACGCATGCAACACGACAAGGTTCTGATCCTCGATTTCGGCTCGCAAGTCACGCAACTCATCGCGCGCCGCGTGCGCGAGGCCCATGTGCTGTCCGAAGTGCATCCCTGCGATGTCACCGACGAATGGATTCGCGAGTACGCGAAGGACGGTTCGCTCAAGGGCGTGATCCTGTCCGGCAGCCATGCGAGCGTGTACGAAGACACGACCGACAAGGCGCCGCAGGCGGTGTTCGAGCTCGGCGTGCCGGTACTGGGCATCTGCTACGGCATGCAGACCATGGCGCAGCAGCTCGGCGGCAAGGTCGAGGGCGGGCACACGCGCGAATTCGGTGCGGCCGCCGTGCGCGCCCATGGTCATACAGCGCTGCTGGCCGACATCGCCGACTTCACCACGCCGGAAGGCCACGGCATGTTGAACGTGTGGATGAGCCATGGCGACAAGGTGACCGAACTGCCGCCCGGCTTCAAACTGATGGCCTCGACCGCAAGCTGCCCGATCGCCGGCATGGCCGACGAAGGGCGGCACTACTACGCAGTGCAGTTCCATCCTGAAGTCACGCACACCGTGCAGGGACAGGCGATCCTGAACCGCTTCGTGCTGGACATCTGCCAAGCCAAGCCCGACTGGGTCATGCGCGACCACATCGCCGAAGCGGTCGCGAAGATCCGCGAGCAGGTCGGCGACGAGGAAGTCATCCTGGGCCTGTCGGGCGGCGTCGATTCGTCGGTGGCCGCGGCGCTGATCCACCGTGCCATCGGCGACCAGCTCACCTGCGTCTTCGTCGACCACGGTCTGCTGCGCCTGAACGAGGGTGACCTCGTGATGGACATGTTCGTCGGCAAGCTGCACGCGAAAGTGATCCGCGTCGATGCGAGCGACCTGTTCCTCGGCAAGCTGGCCGGCGTGAGCGACCCGGAAGCCAAGCGCAAGATCATCGGCGGCGAGTTCGTCACGGTGTTCAAGCAGGAGGCGGCCAAGCTCACGAGCGCGGGCGCGAAGGGCGCCAAATGGCTGGCCCAGGGGACGATCTATCCGGACGTCATCGAATCGGGCGGCGCCAAGAGCAAGAAGGCCGTCACGATCAAGAGCCACCACAACGTCGGCGGGCTGCCCGAGCAACTCGGCCTGAAGCTGCTGGAGCCGCTGCGCGACCTGTTCAAGGACGAAGTGCGCGAGCTCGGCGTGGCACTCGGCCTGCCGCACGCCATGGTGTACCGCCATCCGTTTCCGGGCCCGGGCCTCGGCGTGCGCATCCTCGGCGAGGTGAAGAAGGAGTACGCGGACCTGCTGCGCCGTGCCGACGACATCTTCATCCAGGAACTGCACAACTTCAAGGACGAGGCCACCGGCAAGAGCTGGTACGACCTCACCAGCCAGGCTTTTACCGTCTTCCTGCCGGTCAAGAGCGTCGGCGTGATGGGCGACGGCCGCACCTACGACTACGTGGTCGCGCTGCGCGCCGTGCAGACCAGCGACTTCATGACGGCCGACTGGGCCGAACTCCCGTACGCGCTGCTCAAGAAGGTGTCGGGACGGATCATCAACGAGGTGCGTGGGATCAACCGCGTGACCTACGACGTGAGTTCGAAGCCGCCTGCAACCATCGAGTGGGAGTAGGGGATACCTCTCGCGTGTACCAGCGAGGCAGGGGTGCAGCGGCCCTCGCATTGACGGGCCGGGCGCTGGGGGGCGGTAGGATTGCCCGCCCCTCCGCTTGCAAATCGCCATCCATGTCCAGACTTCCTCCCCTGCCAGCCGAAACCACGCCGGACCTCAAACCCCATTTCGATTTCTTCGTCACGACGCTTGGCTTCACGCCCAACAGCGTATTGACGATGCAGCGAAAGCCAAAGCTGGTGAAAGCGCTTGCGCAGCTCAATGCCGCTGCCATGGATCCGGAAGGCGAGGTGGATCTCGGCTTTCGAAGACTCATCGGCCATCTGGCCAGCAAGGCGTCCGGCTGTTTCTATTGCCAGGCGCATACGCTGCTCGGCGCGAAGAACTTCGGCATCAGCGAGGAGAAGCTGGCTGCGATCTGGAACTACGACACCAGTTCTCTTTACACCGTCAAGGAACGGTTGGCACTCGACTTCGCGCGCGCGGCGGCATCGCAGCCGAACGCCGTCACGGACGAGATGTTCGTGCAGTTGCAGCAGCACTGGAGCAACGACCAGATCGTCGAAATCCTGGGGGTGGTTGCCTTGTTCGGATTCTTGAACCGCTGGAACGACACGATGGGGACGCCCCTCGAAGCGGTGCCCGAAGCCGTGGCCGTGCAGGCTGCCGGCGACCGTGGCTGGAGTGCCGGGAAACATGCGGGACCCCGTTGACGTCACCGCTCGCGTGTTCGTGCTTGCGACGAGCCCGCTTGCGGCAAGGGCTCACCCGCCTGCGCTGCGTTGGTCCCGATATCGGGCGTGCTTTCCGGCACGT
Source organism: Variovorax sp. (assembly GCA_004211245.1). Taxonomy (GTDB): domain Bacteria; phylum Pseudomonadota; class Gammaproteobacteria; order Burkholderiales; family Burkholderiaceae_C; genus Variovorax. The sequence continues at coordinate 95 of SEGN01000404.1, read as the reverse complement.
CCTTGTCATCCTGCGCCTTCGTGCGTCCCTGGCGACTGCCCTTCGACGGGCTGTGCTGGCCGGCCGCGCGGTTCTGGTCGATGTTGACGGGGGAC
>SEGN01000069.1 GCA_004211245.1 Variovorax sp. | reverse complement strand
CTTCCGGCGCGCCGGCAAGGGCCGCTTCAAGAAGGCACCGGCCGAGATCGTGCAGCAGGCGCTGGCCGCCATCGAAAAAAAGAAGCTGGTGCAGGCGCAAATTGCGGAATGGGCGAGCGAACTGGTCGCCGGCACCTGCCCGCTGCCGGTGCGCGAGCAGCTCTACAAGATCCTGTTCAAGCCCGACAAGAACGCGCCGGAATACCGCGCCGTGGTCGAGGCCTCCCGTGCCTCGCAGCGCCCCCCGCTCGAGTTGCTGGAGAAGGCCGGCGCGATCGATTCGGCCTACCAGTTTCACTGGAAGCGCTTCCTGTTCGAGAACTTTCCGAAGGGTACGGCCTTTCCGCCGTTGCAGGCACCCGCCATCACCGACGACCTGCCGCTTGCCGACGGCGTGCAGGCGTTCTCGATCGACGACTCGCAGACCACCGAGATCGACGACGCGCTGTCGGTGCAGGGCCTCGGCAGCGGCACGGTCACGGTCGGCATCCACATCGCCGCACCGGGCCTGGCGCTGGTGCCGGGCAGCGCGATCGACCAGGTCGCGCGCCAGCGCATGTCCACGGTCTACATGCCGGGCTACAAGATCACGATGCTGCCCGACGACATCGTGGACAGCTATACGCTACAGGAGGGGCGCGACTGCCCGGCCGTGTCCCTCTATGCGACCTTCGACGAGGCATCGCTCGAATTGAAGGCGACCGAAACGAAGCTCGAACGCGTACCGGTCGTCGCCAACCTGCGGCACGACCAGCTCGATGCGTTCGTCAGCGAAGCGTGGTTGACCGAGGCGTCCGCTCCGGACGGCGATGCACCGGTGGCCGTGAGCGCCCTGCGCGCGCCGCTGTCGTTCCTGTTCCGCCTCGCACGCAGCCTCAAGGCGCAGCGCGAGGTGGTGCGCGGCAAGCCGGAGAACTTCAACCGGCCCGACTACAACTTCCGCCTCGAAGGCAACCTCGGCGAGCCGGTCGGCGAGGAGCAGGTCCGGATCACGACGCGCCGCCGCGGCGCGCCGCTCGACCTGATCGTGGCCGAGGCCATGATCCTGGCGAACAGCACCTGGGGCAACTGGCTCGGCGAACTCGGCGTGCCCGGCCTGTACCGCAGCCAGGCGAGCCTGGCGCCCGGCGTCAAGGTGCGCATGGGCACCCGGCCGGCACCGCATGCGGGCATCGGCGTGAAAAGCTACGCATGGAGCACCTCGCCGCTGCGCCGCTACACCGACCTGGTGAACCAGTGGCAGATCATCGCGGCCGCGCGCCACGGCAAGACCGCCGCGCTGGCCGCGCCGTTCAAGCCGAAGGACGCCGACCTGTTCTCCATCCTCTCGGGCTTCGATGCCGCCTACAGCACCTACAACGGCTACCAGGCCGGCATGGAGCGGTTCTGGACGCTGAAGTACCTGCAGCAGCAGGGCATCACCGAGCTGGACGCGACCGTCATGAAGGACCTGCCCAACGGCGCGCTGGTGCGCGCCGACGGATTGCCGCTGGTGTTTCCGGTGGCGGGGCAGCAGGAGCGCGGCGCGCGCCTGCGCGTGAAGCTCGGCGCCATCGACGAAATCGCGCTCGACGTGCACGGCACCGTGCTGGCACGTCTCGATGCGCCGGCCGCGGCCGAAGCGTCCGACGAAGAAGGCGACGAGGAAGAAGTCGCCGGCCCGATCGCCATCGCGGTCGACCTGGCCGACAGCGAGGCCACGCCGGAAAACGCGCCGGCATGAACCTGCGCGACTTCAGCGTGCTGCAGATTGCGCTGGGAGTGTCGATCCTTGCGCACGGCATGCTGCTGGCCGTCCGGTTCGCGGCGCCGGAGACCTTCAATCGCGTTTTCACCGAGACGCCGCTCGAAGTCATCCTGGTCAATGCCTCGACCAACGAGAAGCCCGACAAGGCGCAGGCGATCGCGCAGAAGTCGCTGGCGGGTGGTGGCGACCTGGAGCGCGGCCGCGCCACCAGCCCGCTGCCACCGTCGGCCTTCACGGCCGTCGGCGACGCGTCCGAAGACGCGCAGCGCCAGGTGGAAGCGATGCAGGCACAGCAGCAGTTGCTGCTGGCGCAGGTGCGCCGGCAACTCGCCACCATGCCGGTGCCCGACCCGCGCAACCCGGGCGACCCGACCGACAACGCCGCGCTCGAAGAAAAGCGCCGGCAGCTGGTCGAGTTGCTCGCCGAAATCGAAAAGCGCGTCAACGAAGAGAACGCGCGTCCCAAGAAGCGCTACGTGAGCCCGGCGACGCGCGAGGCCGCCTACGCGATCTACGTCGACACCCTGCGCCGACGCATCGAGGCGCGCGGCACCGAGAACTTTCCCGAAGCGGCCGGCAAGAAGCTCTACGGCGCGCTGACGATGCTGGTCACGATCAACCACGACGGCAACGTGATCGGCGCCGAGATCGTGGAGAGCTCCGGCAACACCCTGCTGGACCGCCGTGCCCAGGCCATCGTGCGCAGCGTCGGCAACTTCGGCAGGTTCTCCGACGAGATGCGGCGCCAGACCGACCAGATCGTGCTGCCGTCGCGCTTCCGCTTCACGCGCGACGAGACGCTCGAAGCGCGCCCTACCGCACCCTGAAAACGCCCATGGACCTGTACTGCGTGATGGGCAACCCGATCGAGCACAGCCGCTCGCCCTGGATCCATGCGCGCTTCGCGCAATTGACCGGGCAGACGCTGGACTACGGTCGCCGGCTGGTGCCGCTGGGCGGCTTCGCCGAGGCCGTGGCATCGTTTCGGGCCGACCCGGCCGGCACGGCACGCGGCTGCAACGTCACGGTGCCCTTCAAGTTCGACGCCGCCGAAGTGGCGCAGCACGTGAGCGCGCGCGCAAAGCTGGCGGGGGCCGTCAACCTGCTGGCCTTCAGGGACGACGGCTTGCACGGTGACAACACCGATGGCGCGGGCCTGGTCCACGACATCACCCGCAACGCAGGCGTGCCGCTCGAGGGCCGCGATGTGCTGCTGATCGGCGCGGGCGGCGGTGCCTCGGGCGTGCTCGGCCCGTTTCTCGAAGCCGGCGCACGCCGGGTGGTGGTGGCCAACCGCACGCTGGGCAAGGCGATCGCACTGGTCCAGCGGCACGCGCCGCTGGCGCTCGGCCACCACGCCGAGCTCGAAGCGCGGCAGCTCGACGCGGTACAGGGCCATTTCGACGTGGTGGTCAACGCCACGGCGTCCAGCCTGTCGGGCGGCGGTGTACCGGTGGCAGCGAGCGTGCTGAAGCCGGGCACGCTGGCGGTCGACATGATGTACGGCCCCGCCGCGGCCGGCTTCATGGCGTGGGCCAGCGCACACGATGCGGTGGCGCGCGACGGGCTCGGCATGCTGGTGGAGCAGGCGGCCGAGGCCTTCGAGCTGTGGCGCGGCGTGCGACCGCCGTCCGCCCGGGTGCTGGCCGAACTGCGCGCGCTGATCGCGGCGCATTGATTGATCCGATGCGCGCGCTGTTCCGCTGGGTGCTTTGCCTGCTGGCCGCCGGTCTCGCGCTGCAGCTGTTCTTCGTGGCGCGCATCGCGGCCATGGCCGTGATCGATCCGCAGTCCACCACCTTCCAGCGCTCCGAGGCGTGGCAGATTGCGACCAGGGGCCGCGCCAACGCCGAGCGCGACTGGAAGCAGGCCTGGGTGCCCTACGCACAGATTTCCGACACCCTGAAGCGTGCCGTCATCGCGAGCGAGGACGGCGAGTTTCTCTACCACCAGGGCGTGGAATGGGAAGCCATCGAGCGGGCGCGCCAGCGCAATGCCAAAGCCGAAGAGATCGCCGCGAAGCGGGCCGCCCGGGCCGCCGCGAGCGGCAAGCCGGCACGCCCCCCGCGGCTGCGCGGCGGGTCGACCATCACGCAGCAACTCGCCAAGAACCTGCTGCTGTCGGGCGAGCGCACCTTGCTGCGCAAGGGTCAGGAGCTGGTCCTCGCCACCTTGCTCGAGCTGATGCTGGACAAGCGCCGCATCCTGGAGATCTATCTCAACAGCGTCGAATGGGGGGAAGGCATCTTCGGCGCCGAGGCCGCGGCGCAGCACTACTTCAGGAAACCGGCGGCGCGCCTCAATCCGGGCGAGGCGGCGCGCCTTGCCGTGATGCTGCCGAACCCCAAACTCTACGAGCGGCAACCGGCCTCGCCCTACATCGTCAACCGCGCCGCGACCATCGTGGCGCGCATGCCGTCGGCCGAGCTGCCCTGAGCGCCCCCGTATCATCGCGCCCATGTTGGCAAAGCTCATGGGATGGATGTTGCTCGGCGTGGTGCGCTTGCTCACGGGGGCCCAGGCACGCTGGTACGGCTGTCCGCCCAAGGCCGAGCAGCGCATCTACTTCGCCAACCATCAGAGCCACATCGACCTGGTCATGATCTGGGCGGCACTGCCCGAGGAATTGCGCAGCATCACCCGCCCGATCGCAGCACGCGACTACTGGGCCAACACGCCCTTCAAGCGCTGGATCACCACCGAGGTGTTCAACGCGGTCTACGTGGAACGCGGCGCAGCGCCGGTGGCGAAGCCGGTTGCAGCCGAACGGGTCGAGCCCTCGATGGAGCCGGCCGCACCGGTGCAATTGCCGCTGGTGCCGCCCGAGGCCATGGCCGGAGCGGCGCCACCTGCCGTGCCAGAGGGCCCCGACCCGCTCGCACCGCTGATCGAGGCGCTGACCAGCGGCGACTCGATCATCATCTTTCCGGAGGGCACGCGCGGCCACCTGGGCGAGCCGCAGAAGTTCAAGTCGGGCCTCTACACGCTCGCGACGCTGTTCCCCGACGTGGTGCTGGTGCCGGCCTGGATCGACAACATCCAGCGGGTGATGCCCAAGGGCGAAGTGGTGCCAGTGCCGATCCTCTGCTCGGTGACGTTCGGGGCACCGCTGCGCGTGGAGCCGGGCGAGGAACGCCGCCCCTTCCTCGACCGCGCACGGGCTGCGGTCATTGCACTGCGCGATGTTTGAAATGCCGCCCCGATGAACGAGTTCCTGCGCAACCTCACCCCGACCCAGCAAGTCGCGGCCCTGTTCCTCATCGTGTTCGGCGTGCTGACGCTCGTGAGCGTAACGACGCTGCTGATCGGCTTCCGCGAGCGCCGCAACCCGGTGCGCAACGAGGCATGGCAACGCGAGTTGCAGGATTTTCGCAACCTGCTGCGCACCACCTGGCTCATGGTGGTCATCTTCTGGATCGGCTGGGGTCTCGGCGAAGGCGTGGCCACGGTGCTGTTCGCGCTGATCTCGTTCCTGGCCCTGCGCGAGTTCATCACGCTCTCGCCGACGCGGCGCGGCGACCACCGAAGCCTGATCCTCGCGTTCTTCGTCGTGCTGCCGATCCAATTCATCCTGGTGGGCACGGCGCGCTTCGATCTTTTCACCGTGTTCATTCCGGTGTACGTGTTCCTGGCGATCCCGACCGTGAGCGCGCTGGCCAACGATCCGAGCCAGTTCCTCGAGCGCAATGCCAAGCTGCAGTGGGGCATCATGGTCTGTGTCTACGGCATGAGCCACGTGCCGGCGCTGTTGCTGCTGTCGTTCCCCGGCTATGAAGGCAAGAGCGCCTTCCTGGTGTTCTTCCTGGTGTTCGTGGTGCAGACCTGCATGGTGGTGCAACACCTGATCGGCCGCCGGCTCGCCGCGTGGTCGGGCCCGGAAGCCACGGGGCTGCGGCGCTGGCTCGCACGCGAGCCTTTCGCGCCGAATGTCAGCAGCAGTTTCAATTGGGCCAGCTGGGCGGTGGGCATGGCGATCGCGAGCGTGGTGGGCGCGCTGCTGTCGTTCATCACGCCGTTCAAGTTCGGCCAGGCCATGGCGGTGGCACTGATCGCCTGCGTCGCCGGTTCGATGGGCCATCTGGTCATGAAGGCGCTCAAGCGCGACCGCGGCATTCCGAACTGGGGGCAGAAAGGCCTGGGTGTGACCGGCGCGAACGGCCTGCTCGACCGCGTCGATGCCCTGTGTTTCGCCGCCCCCATCTTTTTTCACTCGGTTCGCTGGTACTTCGGCGTATGAGGGTGCTGGGCATCGACCCCGGCCTGCAAACCACCGGTTTCGGCGTGGTCGATGTCGACGGCCATGCGCTGCGCTATGTGGCGAGCGGCACCATCAGCACGAAGCACCTCGAACGCGGCAACCTGCCGTCGCGGCTCAAGGTGCTGTTCGACGGTATCAACGAGGTCAGCGCCCGCTACCAGCCCGATGCGGCGGCGGTGGAGATCGTCTTCGTCAACGTCAACCCGCAGTCCACGCTGCTGCTGGGCCAGGCGCGCGGCGCCTGCATCACCGCGCTGGTCACCTGCAATCTCAGCGTGGCCGAATACACCGCCCTGCAGATGAAGCAGGCCGTGGCCGGCCACGGCAAGGCGGCCAAGGCGCAGGTTCAGGAGATGGTGAAGCGGTTGCTGTCGCTGCCCGGCCTGCCCGGCAGCGACGCGGCCGATGCGCTCGGCATCGCGATCACTCACGCCCAGGTCGGTCGCTCCATGGCCCGGCTGGCCGAGGCGGCAACGCTGTCGCGGGCCAGCAGCGGCATGTACCGGCAGGGCCGCACCCGCTGACCGGGTGCGAGGAGGCGCCCGGCCTACACGCCGGCGCCCTTCGCCCCCACACAACGCGCGGATGGAACGTGACAACGTCTCGGCCTTGAAGTTCTGGAGATGCCGCCGATGCCGCGAATGATCCTGGCCCTGCGCGGCGTCGATGTGCGCGAAATCGTGATTCCCGAGGGGCGCACGACCGTCGGTCGAAAGCCGTCCAACGACCTGGTGATCGACAACGCTGCCGTGAGCGGTCGCCACGCTGCCCTGCATCGCACGGCCGACGTCGTGATGCTCGAAGATCTTGGCAGCACCAACGGCACCCACGTCAACGGGCAGGCGATCCGCATGCAAGTCTTGCGCGATGCAGACCGCGTTCAGCTCGGCCAGTACATGCTCCGTTTCGTGGCCGAAACGGCGCAGGCGCGACCTCCCGGCTCGCACCTTCGGGTGCTGTCCGGCCAGGGGGCCGGCGGCACGCTGGCGCTCTGCAAAGTGGTCACCACGGTCGGCAAGCCCGGCCTCGCGGTCGCGGCCGTGACCCACCGGCTGGGGCACTACCTGCTCACGCCGGTCGACGCCGGCACTGTGCTCAATGGCCGCCCGCTGGGCGCCGATGCGGCACCCCTGGACGATGGGGACGTGGTGGAAGTCGCGGGGTTGCGCCTGCAGTTTGTGGCCTGAATCCGTGCAAAACGACCCGTATCGTCGAGGCGGCGACGAACGGGGCGATTCGGACAGGCAACAATTATTTACATTTGAGGCCTGCTTCCATCCCGTGAACATGGCCACCCCACCCGTCAACCTTCAGCGCGTCGAGAATGCCCTGCGCGAACTCGACCAGATCCTCGGCAATCTCCAGCAGCGGGCCGACGTTCCGTTCTACGGGCCCACCATGCTGGCCTCGATGAACGCGATTGACCAGGAACTCGCGCTCAGGGCCGAAAAGGCGCGCTACGAGGCGCAGCCCGAAGACTCCGCGCTGCACTTCTGCATCACCTCGGCGGTCGCGTTGCTGGAGGTGAGCCAGGTTCTGCTGAACCGGTCTGCGAACCCGTCCCCGCAGGATCGGGAGCGTCAGTGGAAGACGCTGGTGGCCTATACCAAGACGGCGGGTCGGTCGGCCTACCGGGCCGCCTCCATCCTGACCGATCAAAAAGACTACTGAGCCGCGTGGCCGTGCTTGTAGGAATACGCCGACATGCGTGACGGTGCCGGGGCTACACCCGGATCGGGCGCATCTGGGAAGCTGCCAAGTGTGTATGCATGTAACAAAATTCCGGCCGTGTGATGGGCATCACTTGCGCGCACTGCGGTGCGGTCAATCGATCGGTCGCGACCTTTTGCGTGCAGTGCGACGCCGGGCTGCCGACCCTGGACATGGGGACGAGGACGCGCGACGACACGGAGTCGATACCGACGGCCGCCTATGACGGCGCCGGCCCGTTCACCCAGACACGCGTCGAGGACAGCCCCTACCCGCGACCCGCAAGCTCCGAGCATGCACTGCCGACAGGGACGCTGATCGAAGGCTTCCGCATCGAGCAGGTGATCGGGGAAGGCGGGTTCGGCATCGTCTACCTGGCCTGGGATGCCGCGCTGGAACGCCAGGTGGCCATCAAGGAATACATGCCTTTCGCCCTGGCGAGCCGTGCGGATTCGCTGTTCGAGGTTTCGGTGCGCTCGGAACGCAGCCGCGAGACCTTCGAGGCGGGGCTGAAAAGCTTCGTCAACGAGGCCCGCCTGCTGGCGCGTTTCGATCACCCGGCCCTGCTGAAGGTGCTGCGCTTCTGGAACGGCAACCGGACCGCCTACATGGCGATGCCGTACTACGAAGGCCCGACGCTGAAAGCCGCGCTGGCGGCGCGCGGCGCGAGCCGACCGACCGAAAGCGAGTTGCGCGAATGGCTCGACCCGCTGCTCGACGCCCTGTCGGTGCTCCACGACGCACAGTGCTACCACCGCGACATCTCGCCCGACAACATCCTGCTGACCCGGGCCGGTCCGCTGCTGCTGGACTTCGGCGCGGCGCGGCGCGTGATCACGGACATGACCCAGGCGCTCACGGCGGTGCTGAAGCCGGGTTTCGCGCCGATCGAGCAGTACGGCGGCGTGATGTCCCAAGGGCCCTGGACGGATCTGTATGCGTTGGCAGGCGTGGTCTATTACGCCATCACCGGACGCCCGCCCATGGCATCGGTGGCGCGGGTGGTCGAAGACGGCCTGAAGCCGCTTTCCATCACGCACGCCGGGCAGTACAGCGAGGAATTCCTGCGCGCGATCGACGCGGCGCTGGCGATCCGTCCGGAAGCCCGACCCCAGGACGTGACCCGCTTCCGGCTCTTGCTCGACGCGCCGCGGAGCCCGCCACCGCCGCCACCCCTGCCACCACCACCCGCGTTGGCTCGCGCGGCCACACCCACACCCACACCCGCAGCTGCGCCCGGGCCTGCGGCGCAGACGGAGAAGGCCCCGTCGCGCGCACCAGCCCCCCGCTCGCGACGGGGCATTGCCGCCGGACTGCTCGCAATCGCTGTGGCGAGCGTCGGCGCATGGGCCTGGTGGGGGCCGACCCCCCGCACCGCCGCGACCGTCCAGGCGCCAGCGCCTTCACCGGCGCCGGCGGCTGTGACTGCCACACCCGCGCCGGTTCCCGTGCCGCCGCCCGCTCCTGCGTCCGTGCCGACGCCGGCCTCCGCAGCACCGTCGGTCGCCACCGCCACCGCCACCGCCACCGCCCCGGCGCCGGCGCCCGCGCCAGCCGCCGCGCGCCCGAGGCCGCCGTCGACCCCGCTGCCCACCGTCAGCGCGAAGGCTGCGGATGCGGTGCGCGCAACGGCCCCCGAGCGAGAAAGCGCCCCGGCTCGAACGCCGGCCGGAAAGCCCGCGCGCTGCGGCGAGATCGTCCAGAAGTCCACGCTCGAATCCCTCAACCCCGAAGAAATCGATTACCTGAAGAAAGCTTGCCGATGATGTGCATTCCCGCGCTCTCCCGTTGCGCAACCCGATACGTGCTGGGTGTCGCCCTGTCGCTCGGACTGGCCGCCTGCAGCACCCCGCCCGTGGCGAGCAACAACACGCCCCTGCCGCTTGCCCAGGCGATCGAAGCCGCCGCCGACAGCCTGGCCCTCCAGGCGCAGCAGTCGTCGGGATTGCTGGGCCGGCTCAACCGGCGCACGGCGGTGCTCGACCCGACGCTGGATGCGAGCAGCGGCCAGCAGACCGCCGCGACGCAACAGCTCGATCGCGCGCTGAGCGAGCGTCTCGGACGCGAAGGGGGTCCGCTCGAGGTCGTGCCTTTCGAGACGGCCCATCTCGCCCGGGCGACGCTGCTGCTCACGGGCACGCTCACGCGGGCGCAAGGCAACTTCGCGCTCAACCTGGCGCTGGTGGACGTCAAGGCCGGCACCGTGCTGGCGCAATCGTCCGCCATCGTGCGCCGGGAAGGCGTCGACATGAACCCGTTGCCCTATTACCGGGACAGCCCGGTGCTGGTGAAGGACAAGGTGGTCGATGGCTACGTGCGCACCAGCACCACCCCGGCCGGCCAGAAAGCCGATGCCGCCTACCTCGAACGCATCGCGGCCGCCACCGTGATCAACGACGCGACGACGCTCTACAACGCGGCGCGCTATCGCGAAGCGCTCGGGCAGTACCGCAGCGCCTTGGCCACGCCGGCTGGCGACCAGATCCGCGCACTGAACGGCGTGTACATCAGTGCGGTCAAACTGGGCCTCACGGCCGAGGCCGAAGAAGCATTCGGCCGGCTTGTCGCCTACGGCATCGCCTACAACAGCCTCGGCATGAAGTTCCTGTTCAACCCTGGCAGCACGGAGTTCTGGTCGGACCCGAAGGTCAGCGGGGCCTACGGCATGTGGCTGCGGCAGATTGCCCGGCAAGCTGGCGCCACCAAGGTCTGCATGGACATCGTCGGCCACACCAGCGCCACAGGCAGCGAAGCGGCCAACGACCCGCTGTCGCTGCGGCGCGCCAACTTCATCAAGCAGCGGCTGAACGCCGAGTCTCCCGAGGTCGCACGGCGCACCCGCACCCTCGGCATGGGCGCGCGGCAGAACATCGTGGGCACCGGCAGCGACGACGTGGTGGACGCACCCGATCGACGGGTGGAGTTCACGATCGTGGATTGCGCGAAGTAGCTACGCCACGCGTTCGGCGATGAGCACCGCGAAGAAACCGAACGCCGCCAGCAGCGTCCACTTCAGCACGATCCAGCCGAAGCGGCGGTACTTCATCTGGCCCGTGCCGGCGTAGAACGCGAACGACACGCCGGCCACCAGAAGCAGGAGAAGAATGGCCCAGCGGAACAGCAGCATCGGCGGGGCGGCCTACCAGGCGCGCGCGACCTCGGCGAAACCGGCCGGCGCGCGCTTTTCGTCGTCGAAGGTCACGACCTTCCAGGAGCCGGGCTGCGCCATCAACGCGCGCAGCAGCTTGTTGTTGAGCGCGTGGCCGGAGCGAAACGCACTGTAGGCCGCAAGCAGCGGCCGGCCCACCACGTACAGGTCACCCATCGCGTCGAGGATCTTGTGCTTGACGAACTCGTCGTCGTAGCGGAGACCGCCGGCATTGAGCACCTTGGTGTCGTCCATCACGATGGCGTTGTCGAGCCCGCCGCCGAGCGCCAGGCCGCGGCTGCGCATGTACTCCACGTCCTTGGTGAAACCGAAGGTGCGGGCGCGTGCGATGTCGCGGCTGTAGGAGCCGCTGCCGAGATCGAACTCGACGCGCTGGCCGCTCGAGTTGAGCACGCGGTGGTCGAAGTCGATCTCGAAGCTGAGCTTGTAGCCGTGGAACGGATCGAGCCGTGCCCATTTGGTGTCGGCGCCCTCGCCTTCGCGAACCTCGACCGGCGTGGTGACCTGGATGAAGCGGCGCGGCGCCTGCTGGAGCGCAATGCCGGCGCTTTGCAGCAGGAACACGAAAGACGATGCCGAACCGTCCAGGATCGGAACCTCGTCGGCCGTGATGTCGATGCGCAGGTTGTCGATGCCGAGCCCGGCGCAGGCCGACATCAGGTGTTCGATGGTCTGCACCTTCGCGCCGCCCGACGAGATGGTCGAGGCCAGCCGCGTGTCGGTCACGGCCTCGGGCGTCATGGCGATCTCGACCGGCTCCGGCAGGTCGACGCGGCGGAACACGATGCCGGTGTCGACCGGAGCCGGACGCAGCGTGAGCTCCACGCGCTGCCCGCTGTGCAGACCCACGCCGACGGCGCGCGTGAGGGTCTTGAGCGTTCGTTGTTGCAGCACGGTCGTGATTTTAGGAGCGCGAGGCGCCGGGCGCACCGCGCGCCTCGCTATGTCCGCAATAGTCACGACGGTGCCGCCTGCAGCGGTCAGTCCGCCTGGCGGCGCAGGAACGCCGGAATCTCGAAGTCGTCCATGCCGCCCGAGGACAGTGCATCCACCTTCGCCGCGGCCATGGTGCGGTTGGTGCGCCACACGCTCGGCACCGCCATGCCTTCGTAGTTCGGCTGGCTGCTGGCGTGGCCGTTGCCGCCCAGCGTCGGCACGTGGAACGGGATGTTGTCGGTGCCGGTGCGGATCACTTCCAGCGTCGGCGCCTGGCGGCGCGCGTCCTGGCGCGACAGGCCGG
>SEGN01000403.1 GCA_004211245.1 Variovorax sp. | reverse complement strand
TGGAAGGCGCTGCTCAAGAGCCGCATGCCCAAGGCGGTGCAGCCGAAGCTGGTGAAGGAGACCACCGCATGACCGCCGACCAGTGGATCGCGCTGGTCGCCGGCATCGTCGGCGGCGCGTTGCGCGTGGGTGCGCCGTTCCTGTTCGTGAGCCTGGGCGAATGCCTTACCGAGAAGTCGGGGCGCATCAACCTCGGCCTCGAAGGCGTGCTGGTGCTCTCGGCCATGGCGGCGTTCGGCGGCGCGTACGTCACCGGCTCGGCCTGGACCGGCGTGCTGGTCGGTGCGGCGGCCGGTGCCGCGCTCGCGCTGCTGCACGGCCTGCTGTGCTCGCTGGACCGGGTCAACGACGTGGCCACCGGCATCGCGCTCATGCTGCTCGGCACGGGGCTCGCGTTCTATCTCGGCAAGCCCCTGATCCAGCCGCAGGCGCCGCAGATCCCGGCGATTCCACTCGGCTTCTGGAGCGACAACACGGTGGTGCGCTCGGCACTGCAGGTCAACGCACTGGTGCCGATCGGCATCCTGCTCGCGGTGTTCCTGTGGTGGGCCTTCGCACGCACGCGCGCCGGCCTGCTGGTGCGCATGGCGGGCGACTCGGCCAACGCCACGCGCGCGCTCGGCTATTCGGTGTCGGGCATTCGCATCGCGGCCACCACGGCGGGCGGCGCCATCGCCGGGCTCGGCGGCGCGTCGCTCACGCTGTTCTACCCGGGCAGCTGGAACGAGGGCATCTCCAGCGGGCAGGGCCTGATCGCGGTGGCGCTGGTGATCTTCGCGCGCTGGAGCCCGCTGCGCTGCGTCTGGGCTGCGCTGCTGTTCGGCGGCGCGGGCGCGATCGGGCCCGCGCTGCAGTCGATCGGCGTGGGCTGGGGCTACCACCTCTTCAACACCGTGCCCTATGTGCTCACGCTGGTGATTCTGGTGCTCACCTGCAGGCCCGGGAGCGTGGCCATCGGCAGCCCCGGCGAGCTGTCCTCCACAAGATAAAGGTTCTCATGAGCGGTTTCGGCGGTCTCAACAAATCGGCGCAGGGCGTCGTCATCGGCCTGGTGCAGTGCCAGTTGCCGGTGGTGCGCACGCCCGATGAACTCGCGGCGCAGACGCAGCGCATCGTCGACTTGGTCGGCAAGGCGCGGCGCAACCAGGGCACGATGGACCTGGTGGTGTTTCCGGAGTATTCGCTGCACGGCCTGTCGATGGACACCGCGCCCGAGATCATGTGCACGCTCGACGGCCCAGAGGTCGCGGCCTTTCGCAAAGCCTGCATCGACAACACCATCTGGGGCTGCTTCTCCATCATGGAAGCCAACCCCGACGGCAACCCGTACAACAGCGGGCTCATCATCGACGACAAGGGCGCCATCCGCCTCTACTACCGCAAGATGCACCCATGGGTGCCGGTCGAGCCATGGGAGCCCGGCAACGTCGGCGTGCCGGTGTGCGACGGTCCCAACGGCAGCAAGCTCGCGCTCATCATCTGCCACGACGGCATGCTGCCCGAGATGGCGCGCGAGGCCGCGTACAAGGGCGCGGAGATCATCCTCCGCACGGCCGGCTACACCGCGCCGATCCGCCACGCCTGGAAGATCACCAACCAGGCCAACGCCTTCTGCAACCTCGCCTACACCGCCAGCGTGTGCATGTGCGGCAGCGACGGCACCTTCGACTCGATGGGCGAGGGCATGTTCTGCAGCTTCGACGGCACGGTCATGGTCGAGGGCGGCGGCCGCGTCGACGAGATCATCACCTGCGAGCTGCGGCCCTACCTGGTGCGCGAGGCGCGCACCGGCTGGGGCGTGGAGAACAACATCTACCAGCTCTACCACCGCGGCTACGTGGCGGTGAAGGGCGGCGCGCAGGACTTCCCGTACACCTACATGCAGGACATGGCGTCGGGCAGCTACAGGCTGCCGTGGAGCGACAAGGTGCAGGTGACCGACGGCACGAGTTGCGGCTTCGGCGCGCCGGTGCGGGCCTACAAGGGTCCCGAGTCGCACCCGCTGGTGCCGAAGATACCGGCCATGGCGCCGCCGGAGCCCGACCGACTTTGAGCCGCGCATGACCACCGTCTCCGCCCAACCCTACGCCTGGCCCTACAACGGCGACCTGCGCCCGGAGAACACCGCGCTCATCGTCATCGACATGCAGACCGACTTCTGCGGCAAGGGCGGCTACGTCGACGTGATGGGCTACGACCTCGCGCTGGTGCAGGCGCCGATCGCGCCGATCCAGCGCACGCTCGCGGCACTGCGGCCCCTTGGCTTTCACATCATCCACACGCGCGAAGGGCACCGGCCCGACCTGGCCGACCTGCCGCCCAACAAGCGCTGGCGTTCGCGGCAGATCGGTGCCAACGGCGTGGGCATCGGCGACGACGGGCCGTGCGGCCGCATCCTGATTCGCGGCGAGCCCGGCTGGGAACTGATCCCCGAGCTCGCACCGCTCGAAGGCGAGGTCGTGATCGACAAGCCCGGCAAGGGCTCGTTCTACGCCACCGACCTCGAACTGATCCTGCGCACGCGCGGCATCGAGAACCTGATCCTGGCGGGCATCACCACCGACGTGTGCGTGCACACGACGATGCGCGACGCCAACGACCGCGGCTTCGAATGCCTGCTGCTGTCGGACTGCACGGCGGCCACCGACCACGGCAACCATTTGGCCGCGCTGAAGATGATCACCATGCAGGGCGGCGTGTTCGGCGCGCATGCCGAATCGA
>SEGN01000402.1 GCA_004211245.1 Variovorax sp. | reverse complement strand
AGCAGGAACAACTTGCGGTGCCCGTACAGGTCGCCGAGCCGTCCTCCCAGCAACAGGAAGCCGCCGAAGGTCAGCATGTAGGCGTTGACCACCCAGACCAGCGCCGTTTCGCTGAAACCCAGATCGGCCTGGATCGAGGGGAGGGCGACGTTCACGATCGTGGTGTCGAGCACGATCATCAACACACCCAGGCACAGCACCATCAGTGCGAGCCAACGTTTGCGTTCGTCCATGCGGTGCGCGCTGCCGGGTTCAGGCCGGCATGTCGGTGATCACCATCCACGGCACGCCGAAGCGGTCCGCCACCATGCCGAAGGCCGAGCTGAAAAAAGTCCTGGCCAGCGGCATCTGGATCTGGCCGCCATCGGCGAGCGCGTGGAAGATGCGCTGCGTCTCGGCGTCGCTGGCGGTCGTGATCGACTGTGCCACGCCCTTGAACTCCGGCGTTCCGCCGGCGAGGCCGTCGGAGGCCATGAGCGTGGTGTCGCCGATGGTGAACTCGGCGTGCATCACCTTGTCCTGCGTGCCCGCCCCGGGGGCACAGCCATTGCCACCGGAGGGCTGAGGGTCGGGGTTGTCCTTGAAACGCATCAGCATCGTCACCTTGGCGCCGAGCACCTTGGCATAGAAGTCGAGCGCTTCCTCGCAGCGGCCGTCGAAAAAGAAGTACGACTGGACTTTCATGGAAACTCCCGATGGTCAGGGGGTGGCGGGGAAGGCGTTCATGTCCATGTACGCCACTTCCCAGAGGTGGCCGTCCAGATCCTCGAAGCCGTGCTGGTACATGAAGCCGTGGTCCTGTGGCGGGTTCGGTGTCTTGCCGCCAGCGGCCAGTGCCTTGGCAACCATCTGGTCGACCTCGTCGCGGCTGTCGGCCGACAGGCACAGCAGCACCTCGGTCGTCTTCGTCGCATCGGCGATGGGCCGGGGCGTGAAGCCCTTGAAGAACGGCTCCACCAGCAGCATCACGAAAGCCTCTTCGCTGATGATCATGCAGGTGGCTTTCTCGTTGGTGAACTGGGGGTTGAACCGAAAGCCCAGCGCGGTGAAGAAGGCCACCGTGCGGTCCAGATCCTTCACGGGCAGGTTCACGAAAATCTTGGTGCTCATCCAATCTCCTTGTTGAAAATGTCTGATTTGTGTACGCCGTCCACAAAAGATAGCAAACATAATGGACGCTGTCCACATCATTCCGCAATGCGCCGATCGACCCCCCTCCCGCCTCCGCGTAGCAGCTATCGCCACGGCGACCTGCGGCGCGCGCTGCTCGACGCCGGCATCGAACTGGCGCGCGAGGGCGGGCCCGAAGCGGTGGTGTTGCGAGAGGCGACGCGGCGGGCCGGCGTGGTGCCGAACGCTGCGTACCGTCATTTCGCGAGTCGGCTCGACCTGCTGAGGGAAGTGCGCGCGGCCGCGCTGTCGGCAGTGGCATCGGCCATGGAAAAGGAACTGGCCGCGGTGTCAACGGACGGGTCGGCGACCGAGGTGGCACGCGCGGGGGTGCGCGCGGTCGGTGCCGGCTACATGCGTTTCGCGCGCGAGGAGACGGGCCTGTTCCGAACCGCCTTCTTCGCCGAGCCGGAAATCCTCGAAGCCCTGGGCGCCGGCCCTGCCGCGAGCGGGCCGGGCGGCCTCAACCCGTTCGAATTGCTGGGTGCCGCGCTCGACCGCCTTGTCGCCGTCGGCGCGCTGCCATCCGCGCGCCGGCCGGGCGCCGAGTTTCTCGCCTGGTCGGCGGTGCACGGTCTCGCATTGCTGACCATCGAGGGGCCGTTGCGCGGCGTGCCTGCCGCGCAACTCGACGCGCTGGGCCAGCGCCTGCTCGACATGGTCGAGAAGGGTCTCTAGACCACGCGCAGCACGGCCCGGGCCGGCAGCGCGTGCCAGTCGATCCATTCACCGGCCTGGATCGAGTGCGTCGCGGCCGATTCGCTGCCCGCTTCTCCGTACTGCAGCTTGAGTTCCCGGCCGTCGAGGCGCAGTGCGATCTCGAAGCCGGGCCAGTGCGCCGGCACGCGCGGCGTCATGCGCAACTGCGCGCCGCGCAACTCCAGCCCCAGCAACGTCTCGATGGCCGCGCGGTGCATCCATGCGGCCGAACCGGTGTACCAGCTCCAGCCGCCGCGGCCCAGGTACGGCGCGGCGCCGTAGGTGTCGCCGGCCATCACGTAGGGCTCCAGCTCGTAGGCCGGTCCGCGCTCCGGATGGCGCGCGCGGTGCGCCGGGCTCAGGCCTTCGAAGCTGCGCCACGCCGCCTCGGTGTCGCCGCGCAGCGCCTGCGCCATCAGGGCCCACACGGCACCGTGCGAATACTGGCCGCCGTTTTCGCGCACGCCGGGCGGATAGGCCTGGATGTAGCCGGGGCTGTCGGTGGCATGTTCGAAAGGCGGCGTCAACAGGCGCAGCAGGCCCATGCGTTCGTCGTGAAGCTGTTCGTTCAAAGACGCCATGGCGGCGTCGGTGTAGCGCGGTTGGGAGGCACCCGAGAGCACCGACCAAGCCTGCGCGATCAGGTCGATGCGGCACTCGTCGTTGGCCGACGAGCCGAGCGGCGCGCCGTTGTCGAAGAATGCGCGCCGGAACCAGGCGCCGTCCCAGCCCGCGTCGTGCAATGCGGTGATCCAGCCTTGCCGTGCCGCCTGCCAGCGCGCGGCGCGTTCGTGCTCGCCGCGTGCTTCGGCCAGCGGCGCATACCGCTCCACCACGCTGCAGAGAAACCACGCGAG
>SEGN01000068.1 GCA_004211245.1 Variovorax sp. | reverse complement strand
ATCGGCCTGGCACCCGGCAAGCAGCGCTACGGCCTGCTGCTGAACGACGCCGGCGGCATCCTCGACGACCTGATGTTCTTCCGGGAACGCGACGACGCCCTGTTCGTGATCGTCAACGGCGCCTGCAAGGTCGACGACATCGCCCACATCAACGCGAAGATCGGCGCGCGCTGCGGCGTGCAGCCGCTGCCCGACCTGGCCCTGCTGGCGCTCCAGGGACCGAAGGCGGCGGCCGTGCTCGCGGCACTCTCGCCCGGCGTCGAGCGCTTCGTCTTCATGACCGGCGGCAGCGTGACGATCGGCGGCATCGCCGCCTTCGTCACGCGCAGCGGCTACACGGGAGAAGACGGCTTCGAGATCTCGGTTGCGGCCGATGACGCCGATGCACTGGCGCGCCTGCTGCTGTCGCAGGCGGGTGTCCAGCCGATCGGGCTCGGTGCGCGCAACTCGCTGCGCCTGGAGGCCGGGTTGTGCCTCTACGGCAACGACATCGACACCACCACCACGCCGGTGGAGGCCTCGCTCAACTGGGCGATCCAGAAAGTGCGCCGTGCGGGCGGCGCACGCGAAGGCGGCTTCCCCGGCGCCGACAAGGTGCTCGCGCAGCTGGCCGTGGCCACCGACGGCACGGCCGGCCTGACCGACCATGCGACCCTCACGCGCAAACGCGTCGGCCTGGTCGCGCTCGAGCGCGTGCCGGTGCGCGACGGCACCGCACTCGAATCCTTCGAAGGCCACGCCATCGGCCGGGTCACGAGCGGCCTGCTCGGCCCGACCGCCGACCGCCCGATCGCGATGGGCTACGTCGCCACCGCTTTCTCGGCGCCTGGCACGCGTCTGCAGGCCATCGTGCGCGGCAAGCCCGTGCCGATGGAGGTGACCACCCTTCCGTTCGTACCGACCCGCTACTACCGCGGCTGATTTTTTTCTTCCAAGGAGCTTCCGATGACCGTCAAGTTCACCAAAGACCACGAGTGGGTCGAATCCACCGGCGCCGACAGCGCCACTGTCGGCATCACCGTGCACGCGCAGGACGCGCTGGGCGATGTGGTGTTCGTCGACCTGCCCGAAGTCGGCAAGACGTTTGCGCAGGGCGAGGTGGCCGGCGTGGTCGAGTCGGTCAAGGCTGCGGCCGACGTTTTCATGCCGGTGTCGGGCGAGATCACCGAAGTCAACGAGGCGCTGCGCGCCGACCCCTCGCTCGCCAACAGCGACCCGCTCGCGGCCGGCTGGTTCTTCAAGGTCAAGCTCAGCGAGCCGGCTCAGGTCGACGCCCTGATGGACGCCACCACCTACGACAAATTCGCCGACGAAGCCTGAACGAATTCCATGTCCAACGCCCTGCCCTCCCTGCATGAACTTGAAAACGCCGATGAGTTCATCGCGCGCCACATCGGCATCGAGGCCGCGGACGAGGCGCGCATGCTGCCCGTCATCGGCTCGGCGACGCGCAAGGAATTGATCGACGGCATCGTGCCGGCGGCGATCCGGCGGTCGAAGGCGATGGACCTGCCCGCGCCCGTCACCGAGGCGGTCGCGCTCGCCGAGCTGAAAGCCATCGCGTCGAAGAACAGGGTGATGCGCAGCTTCATCGGACAGGGCTATTACGGCACGCACACGCCCGGCGTGATCCTGCGCAACATCCTCGAGAACCCCGCCTGGTACACGGCGTACACGCCGTACCAGGCCGAGATTTCGCAGGGCCGCATGGAGGCGCTGGTCAACTTCCAGACCCTGGTGTGCGACCTCACGGGCATGGCGATCGCCAATGCGTCGATGCTGGACGAAGCGACCGCCGCGGCCGAGGCGATGACGCTTGCCAAACGCAGCGTCAAGGCCAGGAGCCAGACCTTCGTCGTGGCGGGCGACTGTCATCCGCAAACGATCGAGGTGATCCAGACGCGCGCTGCGCCGCTCGGCATCACCGTGGTGCTGGCCAACTCGCTCGACGAGTGGAACGCCGCACTCGACGCGGACTGTTTCGCCGTGCTGGCGCAATACCCCGCGACCAGCGGCCGCATCGACGACCTGCGCGCCGACGTTGCCAGGGTGCACGCCAAGGACGCTGCCTTCATCGTTGCCGCCGACCTGCTGGCGCTCACGCTGATCACGCCGCCCGGCGAGTTCGACGCCGACATCGTGTGCGGCACCACGCAACGCTTCGGCATGCCGATGTGCAACGGTGGCCCGCACGCCGCCTTCCTGGCCTGCCGCGACGCGTACAAACGCTCGCTGCCCGGACGCCTGGTCGGCGTGAGCGTCGACGTGCACGGCGCACCGGCGTACCGGCTCGCGCTGCAGACGCGCGAGCAGCACATCCGGCGCGAGAAAGCCACGTCCAACATCTGTACGGCGCAGGTGCTTCCGGCCGTCGTTGCCAGCATGTACGCGGTCTACCACGGGCCGGCCGGGTTGACGCGCATCGCGCAGCGCGTGGCGCGCTACACCGCGATCCTGGCCTCGGGGCTGGCGCAGATCGGCCACGCGCCGCGCGAGGCCGCGACCTTCGACACCCTCTCGTTCCACACGGGCGAGGCGACCGAGGCCCTCGCCGCCCGCGCGCGCGAACTGGGCGCCAATCTGCGCGTGTACTGGAAGGACTGGATCTGCGTGTCGCTCGACGAGACCACCACCCGCGACGACATCGAACTGCTCTGGCGCATCTTCGCGGGTGACGGCGGCGCCGTGCCGTCCTTCGCCGGGCACGAGCGCGCCGCACTGCGCATTCCCGAGGCGCTGCGCCGCACCAGCACCTTTCTCACCCATCCGGTGTTCAACACGCACAAGAGCGAAACCGCGATGCTGCGCTACATCCGCAGCCTCTCCGACAAGGACCTGGCGCTCGACCGCAGCATGATCCCGCTCGGCAGTTGCACGATGAAGCTCAACGCCACGAGCGAGATGATCCCGGTCACCTGGCCCGAGTTCGCGAACATCCATCCGTTCGCGCCGGCCGAACAATTGCGCGGCTACGCCGTACTCGACCGGCAGTTGCGCGACTGGCTCTGCGAGGCCACCGGCTACGCGGGCATCAGCCTGCAGCCCAACGCCGGCTCGCAGGGCGAATACGCAGGCCTGCTGGCGATCAAGGCCTTTCACGCCTCGCGCGGCGAGGCGCGTCGCAACGTCTGCCTGATCCCCTCCTCCGCGCACGGCACCAACCCGGCCAGCGCGCAGATGGTGGGCATGCAGGTGGTGGTGACGGCCTGCGACGCGCAGGGCAATGTCGACCTCGACGACCTGAAGCGCGCCTGCGAAAAGTACAGCGACACGCTGGCCGCCGTGATGATCACCTACCCGAGCACGCACGGCGTGTTCGAGACCGGCGTGAAGGCGCTGTGCGAGCTGGTGCATGCGCACGGCGGCCGCGTCTACGTCGATGGTGCCAACATGAACGCGCTGGTCGGCGTGGCCGCGCCTGGCGAGTTCGGCGGCGACGTGAGCCACCTGAACCTGCACAAGACGTTCTGCATTCCGCACGGCGGCGGTGGCCCGGGCGTCGGTCCGGTCTGTGTGGTCGAAGACCTGGTGCCGTTCCTGCCGGGCCATGCGACGGCGGGCATCGCATCCGAAGGCCCCGGTGCCGTGTCGGCCGCCCCGCTGGGCAATGCGGCCGTGTTGCCAATCAGCTGGATGTACTGCCGCATGATGGGCGCCGAGGGCCTGCAGGCCGCGACGGAGACGGCGATCCTCAGCGCCAACTACATCAGCGCCCGCCTGAAGGACCATTACCCGACGCTGTACGCGAGCGCCAACGGCCATGTCGCGCACGAATGCATTCTCGACCTGCGCCCGATCAAGGACGCCTGCGGCGTCACCGCCGAGGACGTGGCCAAGCGCCTGATCGACTACGGCTTCCACGCGCCGACGCTGAGCTTTCCCGTGCCCGGCACGCTGATGGTGGAGCCGACCGAGAGCGAGCCGCTGGCCGAGCTCGACCGCTTCATCGACGCGATGATCGCGATCCGGGGCGAGATTCGCCGCATCGAGGAAGGCGTCTGGCCGAAAGACGACAACCCGCTCAAGCACGCGCCGCACACCGCGGCCAGCCTGCTCGCCACCGACTGGTCGCACCCCTATGCACGCGAACTCGGCGCGTTCCCGCTGGCCTCGCTGAAACAGGCCAAATACTGGTCGCCCGTGGGCCGGGTCGACAACGTCTACGGGGATCGCAACCTGTTCTGCAGCTGCGTGCCGGTAACCGACTACGAAACAGCCTGAGCGCGCCGTGCCGCGGCGGGGCTAACCCTTCGGCACGGCGCCTGCCGCAACCCCGCGGCGGAAGTCGGCGAGCTTCGCCTTCAGCCGCCTCTCGTTCGCCGGCCCCACACGCACCAGCATCTTCTGGCCGGCCGAGAGTGCCTCGAGCTGCGGGTCGACGAACTCGTAGCGCGTCCAGGGTTGCGCGGCAGCGTATTCGCCTTTGACTTCGGTCAGCCTGAGCGCCGGCATCGTGGCCGGTTCGGGTGCCTGCAGCAGGTGGTCGATGACGGCCACCAGCCGGTCGTTGAAGTACTTCTTCGGATAGCCGAGCTCTTCGTAAGCCTGCTGAAACAGCGGGTAGAGCTGGACATACGCCGCCACGGCGTTGGCAGTGTCGACCTTGTCGACGAAGGCCACGAACGGTGCGTAGCGTCCCGCGTTGCCCGGCTCGGGCGAAAAGCGTTGCGACGTCGGCTGCACCGGCCACAGGCGCGCGCTCGCCTGTTCGCGCGGCAGGCTGTCGACGGTGGCCACGAAGCGCCGCGCAAAGCCGTCCATCTGCAGGAACGAGGCGACACCGGGCTGCCCGAGCAGCGCGACCAGCGCCTGCGCGATCCGGGCATCGGGGTCGGCGGGCGGTGCGTTGTCGGCCGGCGCATCGAGCGGGAACTGCGGCCCGGTCGCGACCGGGGCGGCGGGCGCGGGTGGCGTGCCATCGGGTTGCGGGGTGCCGGCTGCAGCGGGCACCGCGGTCGGCGGAGGCACCTGGCGCTGGGTGCTGTACCACCACCAGCCGGCCGCCGCCAGCGCGACCACGATCACCAGGCCGACGATGGTGCGCAACGCGGTCGCGTCGCGCTGCACAGGTCTGAATTCGGTCGGGTCGCGTTGCGTCATGGTCTTGGCTCCAGTCTGACAAAACACCATTGGAAACCCATGCGGCGCCGGTGCAGGTAACGCCATGTGAATCGCGCTGGCTTGCGGTTATCGTCGGACCATGGACATCGACTTCGCCACCCTCACCGAGCACCAGCGCTACAAGCTGATGGCCAGCCTCATCGTCCCGCGGCCGATCGCGCTCGTCACCACGCTCGGGCCCGATGGCGTGGTCAACGCGGCGCCGTTCAGCATGTTCAACATGCTCGGCGAGGAGCCGCCGATCGTCATGATCAGCGTGAACCGCCTGCAGGACGGCGTGCTCAAGGACACCGCCGCCAACATCGTGCGCACGCGCGAATTCGTGGTGCACCTGGCCGACGAGGACACCGCCGAGCAGATGCACCGCTGCGGCGAACGCCATCCGCCGCATGTGAGCGAACTCGACGTGGTCGGCTTCACTGCACTGCCGAGCAACGCGGTGAAGCCGCCGCGCATTGCCGAAGCGCCGGTGGCATTCGAATGCACGTTGTGGGAAACGCTGGAAACCGACAGCCGCCAGATCTTCATCGGCCAGGTGCGCTGGATGCACGCGCGCGACGAGCTGATCGACACCGAGGCCTGGCGCGTGCGGCTGCAGAACTACTTTCCGGTCGGGCGCTTCGGTGCAAGCTTCTATGTGAAGACGCGCGAACGCTACGCGCTCGCGGCCCAGGGCGCGGCGCGCAGCACGTCGATCGACGAGATGTAGGCTCGGTTCAAACCAGCCGCAGATCCCGTGGCGCCACGCCCGCGAACACGCGATCGAGTTGCGCTCGCGACAATCCGTACATGCGCGCGAACAGGCCGCCGAAGACAGCACGGTATTCGTTGAGCACCGGCCAGTCCCGGTTCTGGAACAACGCGGGTTGCGACACTTCCGCCTGCTCCCCGATCACACGGCCACCCGCCTGCGCCGAAAGTCCGCCGCCGAGCAGCCAGTACACCGTGCCGTGGCCGTGGTCGGTGCCGCCGTTGCCGTTCTCGCGGAAAGTGCGGCCGAACTCGCTGAGGACGACCACCACCGTGTCGCGCCATTGGTCGCCGCCCATCTCTTCGGCGAAGCCGGCGACGCCGCGGCCCAGTTCCTCGAGCCGGGTGGCCAGATAACCGGTGCCGGCGCCCTGCCCCACATGCGTGTCCCAGCCGCCCACATCGACAAAGCCGATATCGAAGCGCTCGCGCATCAGCCGCGCCATGCGGCGCGCGACGAGCTCGAAGCCCTTGGCCGTCATGGCGTTGCGGCTCGCCGCGTCCATCTCGACCTTGACGGCACGCAGCACTTCGTCGCGCACCGCGAAGCCCTCGGCGACCGTGTTGCCGAGGGCGGTGTCGCGGTACATCGCCTGGATCACCTTGCTCTGGCGCTCGTCGATGGCCTGCCGCCCGACCGCCCCGAGCGCCATGTTGGCGGCCCGGGCGTCGCCGCGCAGCGAGATCGGCAACTGGTTGGTGAACGCGATGGCCTCGGCCGGTGCCTGGCCGTTGAGCACGCCGGTCAGACGGTTGAGAAACCCCGAGCGGTAGTCACGGTTGCCGTCCAGCGCCTGACCGAGCTCGATCGAATCCTGCGTCTCGAAATGACTGCGGCTCAGGTCGTCGGTGCCGGCAAACGGCAGGAACGCCGCCTGGCCTTTGGCATAGAGCGGCATCACGCTCGCCGCGAGCGCCGGATGCAGGCCCCAGCGCGGGTCGAGCGGCAACGCGCCCTGAATTTCACCGGGTCTGGCCACGGCAATACGGGGTCGGGCCTCGTAATAAAACGGGCTGGCATAGGGAACCAGCAGGTTGGCGCCGTCGTAGCCACCGCGCAAAAACACCACCAACAGCTTGCTGCCACGCGCCGCGGGTGCCGCCAACAGCCGGCCGGCCGTGCCGGTCAATGGCGCGGCGGTCAGGGCTTTCAGAAGGTGGCGGCGTTGCATGGCGAACTCCTAGCGGTGCATGAATTCGGGTGAAGACAGGAAGTAGGTGTTCCAGTCCTGTGGCGACTTTGCTTCGGCCAGCGCCTCGCGCGTCGGCGCACCGAGCCGTGCCTGCAGCGCCACCACCACTGGCGAAGCGGCCAGCGGCGGGAACGCAGGTTTCTCGAGAGGCGTGTCATCGTCGCTGCGAAACAGCACCGCACCGTTGGCGCCGATCGCGCGCGCAATCTCGAAGCGCGCGGTCATCTGGCCGGCGCTCGACCAGGCCGTGCGCGTGAGCGGATAGCCGTCCGGTGTTTCGTGGCCATAGAGCGGCTCGCCCATGCGGTTGAGCCAGTTGATCATCGGGCCGACATTGCTCGCCACGCGCCCGTCGTAGGCCAGCCGCACGCTCGCCACGACGTAGTGGAGCGGATCGCGGAACTGGTGGCCGAGCGAGGCGGCGAACTCCGGTGAGCCGAACATCGTGGCCAGCGTGGCAGCGATGTCGCCGTCGCTGCGCGCGAAACTCTGCGCCATTCGATCGACAAGCGCGGGCGGCGGTTCGTCGGCCACGAAGTAGACCGCCAGCTTGCGCGCGATGAAGCGAGCCGTGGCCGGCGCGCGCGCGAGCCGGTCGAGGGCCTCGTCGGTCTCGGCCAGGCCGCGCTGGGTGATGGGCTGCCCCAGCAGCGTCTTGGCGCCCGTGTCGTGCCGACGCGGGGAGAACTCGAACCGGCCGTCCCGCACGCCGAGCCCGGTGAGCACGCGCGCCAGTTCCTGCACATCGCCTTGCGTATAGCCGCTGCCAACGCCGAGTGTGTGCAGCTCCATCAGCTCGCGCGCGTAGTTCTCGTTCAGGCGGTTGGCGGCGTTCTGCGCGTTGTCGAGGTAGCGCAGCATGGCCGGGTGACGAGCCGTAGCACCGAGCAGGTCGCGAAACTTGCCCAGTGCGTGTGGGCGGATGGCGTTCTCTTCATAGTCGCCAACCAGCGCACGGAGGTTGGCCTTGCGCGCATTGACGCTGAAGTGGTTCATCCAGAACCAGGTCATCTGCTCCTGCAACTGGTTCGGCGAATAGAGAGCACGCAGCAGGAAGCGCTGTTGGGCCTCGCGCCCGAGCCGGGTGAGCTCCTGCTGGTAGGCCTGGCGCGCGACCCGCTTCTGCTCGACGTCCGGCAAGGCGTCGGCGGCCTTTCGCTGCGCCTCGAGGGCGGGAACGAGTTCCGACACTGGCGTGCGCGAAATCGTCATCGCGTCGATCCGGGCCTGCGCTCCAGCGGGCAACGCAGCGGGCCGGGCGTCGAGCTGCCCCTGCAGCCAGCGCGCCAGGCCTTGGCGCGCGATCTCGTCCCGGCTCGCCGCGTCCGCGCCCCAGCCCACGCGGTCGAGCCAAGCGAGCTGTGCCGCCGGATCGCGTGCCTCCTGCCGCAACGAAGCCAGTTCGGGCCGTGTCGGCGGCTGCGTGCAGCCGACCAACCACAGTGCGCAGGTTGCGACGAGGGCAAGAAGGCCGAGCGGATGAATCCGTGAGGTCATGCGGTGTTCAACCCGCGCCAGGGTGGCGCGGTTGACGCATTTCACACCGCCAACGTAAAGCTGGTTTGAAGCTGCAGCGCGGCTCAGGCCTCGGCCACCGCCGAAGGCTGCGCGCCCGCGATCTGCAGCAGCGCGCGCTCGAACACCTCGACCGGCTGACCACCCGAGATCAGGTGCTGGTTGTTGATGATGATCGCGGGCACCGAATGGATACCGGCGTCGGTGTACATGCGCTCGCGCTCGCGCGTTTCCGCGGCGTACGCGTCGCTCTCGAGAATCTCGCGCGCCCGCGCCGGGTCGAGCCCTGCCTCTGCGGCGCGCTGCACCAGCACCTCGGGGTCGGACGGGTTCTGGCTGTCGGTGAAGTACGCCTTGAGCAGCAGCTTCTTCAGCGCCACCTGCTTCGGGACGCTCTCAAGCTCCGCCCAGTGGAGCAGCCGATGCGCGTCGAAGGTGTTGTAGATGCGCGGACGCCCCTCGGGGCTGAACACGAAGCCGACGGCGGCGCCGCGTTCGCGGATCATGTCGCGCATCTGCACCTGCTGCTCGCGCGAGGAGCCGTATTTCTGGTTCAGGTGTTCGAAGGTGTCCTGCCCTTCCCTGGGCATCTGCGGGTTGAGCTCGAAGGGCTGGAAGCGCAGCTCGGCCGTCACTTCGGGCGCGACGTTCTTCAATGCGGCTTCGAGCGCGCCGAGACCGACGGCGCACCAGGGGCACGACACGTCGGACACGAAATCGATGTGGAGTCGGGTGGTCATGTGCGGATTCTTCACCGGCGCGCCGGCCCTCGTGCGTCTGGGGTTGATTCGGCCGGAGGGACACCCGTCGTGTCGGCGATCGACAGCACGTCGTTCTCGGTGCGTTCGAGGATGCGCTGGGCCACGCTGCCGATCAGCAGGTTGACCAGCCGGTGCCGCGGCCGCGCACCGAGCACCACGAGGTCGTCGCAGCGCGCCTGGCCGTGCGCTTCGAGCAGCAGGCCGGCGTCGCCCTCGCGGAAGATGAATTGCACCTGCCCGCGCAGCGCGGGCGACAGGGCCGCCTCGGCCAGGTGCGCGTCGCCCAGCGCCTGCGCCTGGCGCAGCCGCTCGTTGCGCTCATGGGCTCCGCCGCCCGACTTGCCCAGCGCAGGGCCCGCTTCCAGCGCGTGGAAGACGTGCAATGCCGCTGCGGGGAACAGGCGCCCCGCATGCTCCAGCGCATGCAGAGCCGCGGGCGAAAAATCACTGGCAACCACCAGGGCGGGATACGGCTGCCGCGCGCGCTGTCGCACCGCGAGCACCGGCACGGGCGCACGCGCGATCAACGCATCGATGGTCGAGCCCAGCATCATGCGGCCCATCCCCTGGTGGCTGGCCGCACCGAGCACGATCAGCCCGCAACCTTCCTGCGCGGCGACCTCCAGCACCGAGGCCACCCTGTCGCCGAATGCGACGTGCACTGTGATCGGCACGTCGGCTGCGCCGGCGTCGGACAGCACGCGGCGCTCGGCCGTGCGCTGGTGCAGTGCGCGCTCCTGCGGCGCGAGGTGCCGCGTCTCGGCGGAGTCGATCACCGTGACGATCACCAGTGCGCACTGCCATTGACGCGCCAGCAGCAGCGCGCGGTCGAGCGCACGATCGGAACGACAGCTCAGGTCGGAGGCCAGCAGGATGCTGCGCACCGTGGAACCGGGGAAAGCAGGCGGTGTCGTCATGGCGGCATCGATTGTGCCGCGGCGGCACGGCGCCGAGCTCCTGATGGCTCGACACCGCGACTGCGTGCTATGCCCTTCGGAGCATCGACGGCGCGAGCTGCAGCCACTCCTGCATCTGGGCCTGCGCGATCACATGGCCGTGCGCGGCGGCCTTGGCGATCCACATGAAACCGATGTTCCAGTCCTTGTCGACGCCCTCGCCGCCGATGTAGCAGCGGCCGAGCCACTGCATGGCATCGGCATGGCCCTGCTTCGCGGCCTGGTCGAGCCAGAAGAAAGCCGCCTCCGGCCTGTCGGCGTTGGAGAACAGCTGCCCGATGTCATTCTGCGCGTCGGCGTCGCCCGCATCGGCGCGCACCAGGAACTCGAGGTCGTCGCGGCTCAACGCAATGGAAATGAGCGGCACGACTTCGGCCAGGCTGAGCATGGCGCGACCGCGGGCGTCGTCGGCCAGGCGGGTCGTCTTGCCATCTGCAATTCGCCGCCACCAGGTGCGCCGGCTGCGCTCGGTGACAGCGACCGATGCGGCGATGCTGATCGGCACCTTGTGCATGGAATTCCCCCTGACTCTTTTAATTCCAGTACCGAGGTCCACTCAAGCCTCGGCCCGGTTCAATGCAAAAGGCCCGGTTGCCAATGGCCAACCGGGTCTTCTTTTTTTTCAACCTCGACAGGTTATGCGCCGGTGCCGCTGTCCTTCGGCCAGCGTGATGGCCTCGGTGACTTGCGCCCGTGCGATGTAGTCCTGATAAGCGGGCAAGGCGATGGCCGCCAAAATGGCAATGATCGCGACGACGATCATCAGTTCGATCAGCGTAAAGCCCTTTTGCGCCGCGCGTTTCGTTGAATGCTTCATATTTTTCCTGCGAATTGAATTTTGAAAAATCGAACTCTCCCTGAGCTCGTTTCAATTCAGCAGTCACCGTGCCAACGTCGATTGACGCACGATTGACAGTAAATAACTTTTGATCGGCAAATTGACATTTTTGGCGCAATGGAAGGTGTGCCATGCCTGAATTTCAGTTGCGTCAGGTCGCTGCCGATCTGCGTGCCACGTCGGGGCATGAAGGCCCCGCCCGGCCCCGGCTGCACGAGAATGCCGGCATGTCCACCGCGCCCGCCGCCGATGCCACTCGCTGCCCGCTGTGCGGCGCGCCAAACGCCTGCGCCATGGAGATCGCACGCGCAACCGGCCTGGCGCAACCGCCGTGCTGGTGCATGGCGGCCGACTTCAGCGACGTGTTTCGCGCGGGCATGCCGACCGATGCGCGCGGCCTTGCCTGCATCTGCGCGAACTGCGTCGCCACCGCGACCGCTGGGGGACCCCCGCCGGCTTCCTGATGGCTGAGCGGCGCTGAATCCGGGTGGCGCCGGCGTCCGGGGCGGGAACCGAACTCTACCGTCAGGCGTGCGCGCGCACGGCGGATCGAGGTTCGCCCTTCAGGGCCATTTCGCGCAGCCGCTTGTATTCGGCCTCGGGCACCGGCACCGCGTTCGGGTCGCCCAGGTCGTTCATCTGCACCCGGTAGGTTTCGCGTGCCGAGAAGGCGGCGATGGCCGCGATGGCGCACACCGCCAGCGCGATCGAGCCGACCGTCAGCGGGATGTTGGCCGCGCCGGGCGGCGCCACGGCGACGAACAGCGCGGGCAGCATCGCAGTGATGGCGGTGCCGATGTTCTGCGAGATGGCCATGCCCGACACACGGGTGCGGGTCGGGAACATTTCGGGGTAGAAGCTCGGGAACACGGCGTTGTAACCCTGGTAGACCACGCCCCACATCAGCAGCGACATGACGATGGCGAGCGGCACGTTGTGGATGCTGATGGCGTACAGGTAACCGAAGGACAGCAGACCCGAGCCGAGTGCGCCGACGATGATCGGGATGCGGCGGCCGATCTTGTCCGACAGGTTGCCGACGAACGGAATCACGATCACGGCGACGATGTTGCCCATCACCGGAATCCACAGGTAGATGTCCTTCTCGAAGCCGATGCCGTAGCCCGGCTGCACCGCGTACGCGGCGCCGAAGATGGTGGCGACGACCGGGATCACGTTCATCAGCGAGCAGCACAGCACGCGCAGCATGTCGCCCCAGCTCTCGGTCACGGCCTGGACGACGGGCGCCTTGGGCACCTGTCCGGACTTGTCGACTTCGGCGAAGGCCGGCGTCTCGTCCACTTCGCGGCGGATGATGTAACCGGCGACGATGACGAGGAAGCTCAGCAGGAACGGAATGCGCCAGCCCCAGCTGTTGAAGGCGTCCTTGTCCATGTAGTGCGCGAGCGGCAGGAAGACGGCGGCGGCCATGATCTGGCCGGCCTGCACGCCCTGCAGCGTGAAGCTTGCGAAGAAGCCGCGGCGGCCGAAGGGTGCGTGCTCCAGGATCATCGAGCTGGCACCGGAGATTTCACCGGCGACCGCGAAACCCTGGATCAGGCGCATCAGCACCAGCAGCGCCGGTGCCCAGAGGCCGACCTGGTCGTAGGTCGGCAACAGGCCGACGGCCACGGTCGAGAAGCCCATGAGGAACATGCAGACGATGAGCACATGCTTGCGGCCGTGCGTGTCGCCCCAGTGGCCCAGCAGCACCGCGCCGATCGGGCGCGCGACGTAGCCCACGCCGTAGGTGGCGAGCGACGCGATGATGGCGATCTGCGGATCGCCCTTGGGGAAAAAGATCTGCGGAAAGATCAACGCCGCGGCGGTGGCGTAGATGAAGAAGTCGTAGTACTCCAGCGCCGAGCCGATCCAGCCGCTGGCTGTGGCTTTCTTCGACTGGTGCCGGCCTTGCGGCTCATGCTTGAGGGTGGTGGTGGCCATGGGTGTCTCCGTTGGTGATGATGGTGTGAGGCGTCATTCCTGCGCCTGCGATGCCATGCGCGCCGGTGCATTGCTGGCGCCATAGCCGTCGTACGCGTCGATGCGCTGCACGACCTCGAAAAAAATCCCCTGCTCGAAACTCTCTGTGTAGATGTGCAGGTAGTCGCCCGCGGCGGAACGGTCGAACAGCACGCCGGCGGCGCGCATGCGCTCCACCAGCGCCGCATCGATGTCGATCCGCGTCGGCAGGTCGTCGTGGTAGTTGTTCGAAATGGGCACGAAGCGCACGCCGCTGTCGCGCAGCCGGGCAACCGTCTCGAAGATGTCCTCGCAGCGCAGTGCGATGTGGTGCACTGCGCCACCGCCCGTCACGCTGAGCGTGCGCGCGGTGCGCGTGCGCTGGCTCAGCGACACGTTCAGCACCAGTCGAACGCTGCGCTCGGCGTTGGCCACGCCGCGGCTTCGGATCAGGCCGAACGGGTCGGCCAGCTCGAGACTCTCGCCGGGCGCGAGGCCCAGCACCGCGCGCGAAAACAGCACCCACGTGTCGAGCTGGTCGACTGCGAGACCGAGCGCCACGTGGTCGATGGCCTGCAGGCCCGCGCCCTGCACTTCCTGCAGCGCATCGAGGATGAAGTCGGCCTCGTACAAACCTTGCGCGCCGAGCGAGGCCGGCACGAAGTGCACCAGGTTGCCGCCCGGCGCCACGATGGCGGGCACCACCGTTTCGCCGGCACCGAGCGGGCTGTCGTGGCGTTGCGAGCGCATGGCCGTGGCCCGCTCGACCGCGGCGCACGCATCGTCGGTCCGGATGCCGAGTGCGCAGACCGACGTGCCGTGTGCTTCGAATCGCGCGCTCGCAAAGGAGTCCGGCTGCGCATTGACGATGAGATGGATGTCGCCCTGCCGGTACAGCGTCACGGCCTTGGAACGGTGCGCGCCGATGCGGCGAAACCCCAGCTGCTCCAGCAAGCTGCCCAGCCGTGCGGCGGAGCCGGCGTCGGCTGCGAATTCGATGAAGCCGATGCCGTCGAGTTTCGGCACCGGTGGCGGACTGAAGAGTGCCACTTCGGCCCTGCGAGCAACGTCCTTCGCTCGCACCTGGCTCTCGAGGTACAGCAGCGAGCGCATCGCATCCACCGCGGTGCGACGGTTCGGCGTTTCACGGAACACGTCGTTGAAGATCTCCAGCGACAGCGGCCCGGTGTAGCCGGCCTGCAGCGTCTTCTCGAAGAAGGTCACGACATCGAAATCGCCCTGCCCCGGAAAAGAACGGTGGTGCCGCGCCCACTGCAGCACGCTCATGTCGAGCAGCGGCGCGTCGGCCATCTGAAGAAAGAAGATCCTGTCGCCCGGAATGTCGACGATGCCGCCCGGATCGTCCTTCAGCGACAAGGTGTGGAAGCTGTCGAGGATCAGGCCGAGATTCGGATGGTCGGCGCGCTGCACGATGTCCCACGCCTGGCCGTAGAGCGAGGTGTGGCGGCCCCAGGCCAGCGCCTCGAAGCCGATGCGCAGCCCGCGGCGCGCGGCGCGCTCGGCCAGCTCGCGCAACTGCGAGGCAGCGCGGGCCGGGTCGTCGAGCGCAAGCGGCAAGGTGTTCGAGCAGCACAGCATCAACTCGGCGCCCATCGCCTGCATCAGGTCGAACTTTCGCTCCGCGCGCTCCAGGCTGCGGCGGAACTGCGGCTCGGGCATGCCTTCGAAATCGCGAAACGGCTGGTAGAGGTCGATGCGCAGGCCGAGATCGGCCGTGATCCGCCCCAGTTCAGCGGCCGAGCCGTTGAACTGGATGAAGTCGTTCTCGAACAGTTCGATGCCGTCGAAGCCCGCGGCCGCGACGGCTTCGAGCTTCTGGCGCAGCGTGCCGCTGAGGGAGACGGTGGCAATGGCACGGTGCATGGCGGTTGGAGGGGTGGTTCCGGCCGCCGGAAGTGGCGGCGCTGCGCAACTTTAGGTTTGCGTGCGTGCCGTCACAACGCGCCGGCCACCGGGCGCGTTCGATCATCGATCACATACGTACGTTATTCGGCCGTATGCCGGGTTTCACCTAGGGTCAGAGACTGCGCCAGTAGTCCACCAGCAATGCGCTGAACTCTGCCGGGCGCTCCACCGCACTCAGGTGCGCAGCATCGATGGCGACGAGCTGCGAACCGGGAATCGCATTGGCAATGGCCTGCGACATCTCCATCGGAGTCGCCTCGTCCTGCGTTCCGCCGATCACCAGAGTTGGCACGGCGACGCGCCGATTGCTCTCGCGAAAATCGATCGCCGCAACGGCGTTGCAACTCGCGATGTAGCCCGCCGCGTCGGTGCGCTCCAGCGTTCCCTGCAGCGCCTCCGCAGCGGCCTTGCCTTCGTAGGTCGATACCCAGGCCGGCGTGAGCCAGCGCGACACCGCGCCCTGTGCGATCGCGCCCACGCCCTGCGAGGCCACGGTTTGCGCGCGGGCGCGCCACGGCGCCTGGTCGGGATAGTGCGCCGTGGAATTGGCGATGACCACGCTGCGCAACAGTTCGGGGCGGCGCACGGCCAGGGCCTGCGCCGTCATGCCGCCCATCGAGAGCCCGACGAAGTGCACCTGCTCTCCGGCCGCTTCGCGCTCGATCAGATCGGCAGCGTCGTCGGCCAGCGTTTCGATGCGCAGGTCGCCCGCCACCAGCGCGGACGCACCGTGGTTGCGGTGGTCGTAGCGCAGCACGGTGTGGGCGCGTGCCAGCAGCGCGGCCAGCCCGTCCCACATGTGCAGGTCGCAGCCGAGCGCATGGCTCAGCACGACGATCGGGCCGTGCCCTTCGCGCACGACGTTGAGTTGAACGGTCATCGGATTTCCTTTTTGAAAGTCGAATGTATGCGGGGCAGCCACAGAAAGGCGATCAGCACGATCACGACGCCGGCCACGCCCATGGGCACCACCATCGGCCAGGCACCGTGCGTGAAGCCCGGGTCGACGAAGCTCGCGGCGATCTGGCCGACCGCGAAGGCCACCACCATCATGCCGAACCCCGACCACGACACGGCGCGACCGGCCTGGTGCGGCAGATCGCCGACCGCCCCGGCCTGGCCGCACGGCTGGTGGATGCCGTGGCCCGAGACGTAGACCGCGTGGCCGAGCAACAGCGGCCATGCGCTCATCGGCGCGAGCCAGCAGCCGAGCGCCTGGATGCACGCCCCCGCGAGGCTGAGCAGCGCGCCGATCCTGACCGTGCGCACCGGGCCCAGACGCCGCAACAGCCGCCGGCACATCGTGGTGCTCCCGATGTAGACCAGCGAGCCACCGGCGGGTATCAGCCCGTAGAGCGTCGGCGACAAGCCGAGGTAGCTGATGTAGACCAGTGGCGACAGCAGCAGGAAGCAGAAAATCCCGCCATAGGTGGCGGCCGCGAGCGAGGCCCAGGCACGAAAGCTCTGGCTCGCGAACACGACGCGCACGCCGCCGCGCGCGGGCGGCGCGTCGCCGGCGCTCCAGGATGCGCGCGTCTCGTGAAAGCTGCGCCAGCACAGCCACCAGAGCACCGTCGCGTAGATCGCCATGCCGGCCAGCACCCAGCGCCAGCCCCACTGCTGCACCGTGAGTGCGCCGAGCAACGGCGCCACCAGCCCGACCACGCCGAGGCCTGCGAGTCCCCGGGCCATGACGTGAGGGCCTTCGTGCGCGGGGTAGAGATCCCGGACCGCTGCGCGCGAGCAGACCAGGATCGCGGCCATCGAAAAGCCCTGCAGCGCGCGCCCCGTCGCCAGCCAGCCGATGCTCGGCGCGAGCGCACAGGCCAGCGCCGCGACCGCATAGCAGGCCAGGCCGCTCAGCATCACCGGACGCCGGCCGAAGCGATCGGACAACGGTCCGCACGGCAATTGGCCGAAACCGAAGGCCAGCACGAAGACGGTCAGGCTCAGGCTGGCCGAGCCGAGCTGCTGTGCGATGGCCGGCAGCGCCGGCAGGTAGCTGTCCGTCGCGACCGGCTGGGCGGCCAGCAGCAGCGGCAGCAGCCAGACGAAGGGGATGGCGCCGGGCCGGCTCACGCCGCCGGCGCGGCCAGCAGGCCCTTCTCGCGCAGGATGCCGGTCGCGATGCCGAAGGCATGGTTCGCCACCGGCACGCCGCAGTAGATGGCCGACATCATGATCACTTCCTTGATCTCCTCGGGCGTGAGGCGCGAGTCGTCCGAGCCGTCGAGCGCCGCGCGCACGTGCATCGCGAACTCCTCGTAGGCATGCACGCCGAGCATCATCGACAGCACCATCAGGCGGCGCGCCTTGTCGCCGAGCGCCGGGCGGCCCCAGATGTCGTTCCACGCGTGGCGCGTGATCATTTCCTGGAACTCGCTGTTGAACGCGTTGCGGTTGGCCAGGGCGCGGTCGACCCAGGCGTCGCCGAGCACGCGGCGGCGGTGCACGAGGCCTTGCTGGTAGTCGTCGTCGGGGGCGATGGTGTCGCTCATCGGATGCTTTCTTTTCGGGGGGTGGGCGCTGCGCGCAATTGCGCGACCTGGGCCAGCGCGCGCTGGCCGGCATGCTGCGCGAGCGCAGGGTCGAACCATTCGTCGGCCGCGTCCTTGGGCAGTTCGGCGCGCAGGCGATCGATGTTGGCGCGCATGCGTTTCGTGTCGACCTGCAGGCCCGGCAAGGCACCGGCCAGCGCGCGCACGCTGCCGTGGGCCGACATCAGCAGTTGCGGCCACTCGGCCAGCTCGGCCTGCCAGGCGCCGAGCGCGCGCTCGTGCTCCTGCGGCATCGCACCCAACAGCGCGGCCACGCGCTGCGGTGCGCGCTGCGCCGCCGCCAGCGCCACCATCGAGGCGACCGGGTTGCGCTTGTGCGGCATGGCAGAAGATCCTCCGCGGCCGGGCTCGCTCGGCTCGGTCACCTCGCCCACTTCGTACTGCCCGAGCAGCGAGATGTCGAGCGCGATCTTGCCGAGGCTGCCGACCATCAGGCCGAGTTCGCAGCCCAGCGCGACCCATTCGTCGCGCTGCGTGTGCCACGTGGCGTGCGCGTTGCCGAGGCCGAGCTCGGTGGCCATGCGCTGCATGACTTCGTCGCCCTTGTCCTTCATCTGCGCCAGCGTGCCGACGGCGCCGCCGAGCTGCACGTTGAGCGCGTTGCCGGCCGCGCGCCGCAACCGGCCCTGGCTGCGCACCAGCGGCGCGGCCCAGCCGGCGCACTTGAAGCCGAAGCTCGTGACGGACGCCGGCTGCATCAGCGTGCGTGCCAGCATCGGCGTGGTGGCGTGCTGCACCGCATGCTGCAACAGGGCTTCGACCGCGCGCGCCAGATCGGCCTCGATCAGCGTGACCGCATTGCGCGTGACCTGGGCCATCGCCGTGTCGATCACGTCCTGGCTGGTGCTGCCGAAGTGCACGTACGGCAGCGCATCGGCATTGAACAGGCCGACCGACTCCTTCAGCGCCTTCACCAGCGGGATCGCGACGCTGCCGGCACGGCCGCTCTCGCGCACGATGCGCGCCACGTCGAACAGCTCGACCTTGCAGCTGCCGATGATCGAGTCGGCCGCCGAAGCCGGAATCAGCCCGACCGCGGCCTGCGCGCGCGCGAGCGCGGCCTCGAAGCGCAGCATGGCGTCCACGAAGCTGCGGTCGTCGAACGCGGCCAGCGTTTCGGGGGTGGAAAGAAAACCTTCGAAGATGCTCATGGGACTGTCCGGTGGGCCGCGTTCAGGCCACGCTGGCCGAGTGATAACGCAGGGGATGGGCGATCTCGCCGCGCATGGCGTCGGGATAGATGAGCTCGCGCAGGAAGGTCGCGTCGCGCCGCACGTCCTCGGCCGCTTCGGGGTGTCCGAAGTACGCGAGGTATTCGGGCATCTGCTGGATCAGCATCTCGAAGCCTGCCTGGGCGTTGAGGCCGCGGGCCCGGGCCGCCTGCACCAGCGGCGTCGGCTGGCCGCGCAGCAGCACGTCGAACAGCGCCGCATGGCCGTCCATGCGCGCCACGTCGCACGCCGGGGCATCGTCGGGCGCCAACCCGAGCTGCGTGGCGTTGACCACCACGTCGTAGCCGGCCGGGTCGTTCGAATCGACCGAGACCACGGTCGCATCGAAGAAGGCGTCGAGCTGCGTCGCGAGGCCGATCGCCTTGCCGGCCACCGGGTCGTGGAAGGCGATGTGTTCGGCGCCGTCGACCGTGCCGCCGCTGGCCAGCGCCACGCCGATCGCGGCGCCGGTGATGCCCGCGCCCAGGATCAGCACGCGCTTGCCGCGGAACGGAATGCCGAACCAGTCGAGCGCGCCGGCGAAGCCTTCGCCGTCGAACAGGTCGCCCTCGAGTTCACCGTTGTCAAGCCGGCGCACCGCATTGACCGAGCCGGCCACGCGGCCGAACAGGCCGCAGCCGTCGAGCAGGCCGACCACCAGCGGCTTGTGCGGCGGCGCGATCACCATGCCCTTGAGGTTCTTCGCCAGGAAGCTGGCCTTGAAGAACACCGCCAGGTCGCGCGCCGCGACCCGCGTCGGCACCAGCACGGCGTTGATGCCGTAGCGCTCGAACACCGCGTTGAACATGCGCGGCACGCGCACGTTCGCCACCGGGTCGCCGGGGATCAGATAGAGGTCGGTATTGCCGTCGATCGCTTGCATGTGTCTCGCTCCGCAGGTCTGAACGTGACTTTAGTGCCCGCCGGCGTCGCCGTGCGGCCATTCGGTACCGAAGTGTTCGATGATCGACCAGCGCGGATCGATAATTGGCTTCTTTTCAAGTTTTTCTTTGTTGCAGCATGCCAAGAGACGACAACACCCCACCCCCCGGCCTCGAGAAGCGCGACTGGATTGCCGGCCTGGAGCGCGGCATCGGCGTGATCGAAGCCTTCGACGACGCCAATCCTCGCCTGACCGCGAGCCAGGCCGGCCAGCGCACCGGCATGACGCGCACCGCCGCGCGCCGCTATCTGCTCACGCTGCAGCACATGGGCTACGTCGCGAGTGACGGGAAGCTGTTCTGGCTCACGCCGCGCGTGCTGCGGCTGGGCCAGTCGTACCTGGAGTCGGCGCGGTTGCCGCGCATCGTGCAACCCTTTCTGCAGCGGGTCTCGGCCGGCACGCACGAGATCGTCTACCTGAGCGTGATGGACGGCGACGAGGTCGTCTACATCGCGCGCAATGGCCCCAACCGCAGCATGAGCACGGGCTACGTGCTCGGGGCACGCGTGCCGGCGCAGGTGACGGCCGCCGGCATGCTGATGCTGGCGCTGCGCAGCGACGCCGAACTGGCCGAGTGGTTCGACACACACGAGCTCAGCGTCTTCACCTCGCACACCATCGCCAGCAAGGACCGGATGCGGCTCGAACTCGCGCGCATCCGCGCGCAGGGCTGGTCCATCTCGGAGCAGCAGTTGGACCTCAATTCGCGCGGCATCGCGGTGCCGCTGCGCGACCGTCGGGGCGAGCTGGTGGGCGCGCTCAACATCACGATGCCGATGGGCCATGAAGGCAGCGACGACGCGGTCAGGCGCGTGCTGCCCGTCCTGCGCGAAACGGCGCAGGCGATGCGCAACCTGATCTGACTACTGGGCGGAGCCCTGCAGGTACGGCTCGGGGTCGACCGCCACACCCATCTTGCGGATCTCGAAGCGCAGCTTGACGCGATCGGCGCCGCTGCTGCCCATCTCGGCGATCTGCTGGCCTTCGCGCACCACATCGTTCTCCTTGACCAGCGCGCGGTCGAGGTTGGCGTAGGCCGTGATGAAGGTGTCGTCGTGCTTGACCACGACCATCGTTCCGTAGGCCGGCAACGCGCTGCTCACCAGGACCACCCGTCCTTCGCGTGACGCGTACACCGGGTCGGCCAGCCTGCCGCCGAAGTCGATGCCCGGATTGCGACGGGCATCGAACCGCGCGATGACCGGGCCCTGCACCGGTCGCGCGAAGCTGGCGCCCGGCACCTTGGCCGGCGGTGACATCGGGCGCGGCGGCACCACGACGGCCGGCGGAGCCACAACCACCGGGGGCGGCGGCGACGGCTGCATGGGAGGCATCGGGCCCAGCGGCACGGAAGTGCCGCAGGCGGTCAGCCCTGCGACGAGGGCCAATGGCATGCCGGTTCGGCACATCGAGGTCAGAAAACGAAACATGCTGTGCTCCTGGACGAAAGCGCCCGCTGGATAGGATCGACGGCCCGCCATCATAGGCACTGGCCGCTCAGCGCCGGCCACCGAAAGGCAACTGGCCGCGCCAGTACCGGATGACCAGCCAGCCGCCCACCAGCCCGCCCAGGTGCGCGAAGTGCGCCACGCCGGCGATGCTGCCGGTGATGCCGAGGCCGAGTTCGATCAGCCCGTAGATCAACACGAAGAGCCAGGCGGGCATCGGGATCGGCGGGATCAGCGGCACGATCTTGCGGTGCGGGAACAGCATCGCGAAGCCGAGCAGCAGGCCGAAAAGCCCGCCCGAGGCGCCGACGGTCGGCACCATGCTGCCGCTCCACGCCGCCACCCCGAGTTGGGCGAGCGCAGCGCACAGCACGCTCACGAAGTAGAAGAGCAGGAAGCGCCGCGACCCCCACACGCGCTCGAGTTCGCCGCCGAACATGTAGAGCCCGAACATGTTGAACACCAGGTGCGACAGCCCGCCGTGCAGAAACCCGTAGCTCAACAGCTGCCACGGAAGGAACTGACCGGAAGCCACCGGCCAGAGTGCGAACGCATCGAGATCGAGCATCGACTGGGCGAAGTACACGATCACGCAGGAGAAGATCAGTGCCTGGGTGGCGGGGGGCATGCGAAACATCAGGATTCTTCTTTTCTTGAAAATGCGCGCCGACGCGGCGCAGGGGTGCGACTCATGGCGCGACGACGGGTTCCGCCGATCGCTGGATGCGCTCGAGCCGCCAGGCGCAGCCGGTGGCCAGCGCACACAGCAAAGCCGCCGCGCCGAACATGATGCCGAAACCGAAACGGCTCGCGAGCGCGCCGCCGGCCAGCACACCTGCGACACCGCCGATGCCATAGCCGACCACCGTGAAAAGCGCCTGGCCGCGCCCGCGCAACCGCCCGGGAAAATAGTGCGTGACCAACGCAATGCAGGTGGTGTGGTGCGCGGCAAAACTCAACGCGTGCAGCGCTTGCGCCAGCAGAATCGCCCACAGCCACTGCCCTGCAGCGCCGGTGATCGCCATGCGTGCGACACCGGCCGCGCCGCACACCCACAACCAGCGTTCCATCGGCAGGCGAGCGAGAAAGCGGCCCTGCCCGAAGAACCAGACCACCTCGGCGACCACGGAAACGGCCCAGAGGAAGCCGATCATCCCCTTGCTGTAGCCCAGCGAGTCGAGATAGAGCGACAGGAAACCGTAGACCGCGAAATGCGCAGTGACGTGCAGGCACAGCGCGCCCAGGAACCAGCGCACCGCCGGCTCCCGGAGCACCGGGCCGACCGGCACCCGCGCCTGGTGCGCCGCAGCCCGCGGCTCGCGCACGTCCGGCAGGCGCCAGGCCGCGAAAAGCACCAGCGCCAGCGTGGCGCCGGCCCACATCGGGAAGTGCCGCATGCCGAAGCGTTCGAACCACTCGCCGGCCACGAAAACAGTGACGAGAAAGCCGGCGGAACCCCAGAGCCGGATCCGCCCATAGCGACCCCAATCGCCCGCCACGAGGTGCGCCATCGCCGCCTCGGTGAGCCCCATCATCGAACTGGTGTGGGTGAACAGCACCAGCAGCACCAGCGCAATCCACCAGGCACCGCCCTGAAACCAGAGCCCGAACGAGGCCACCAGCGCGATGGCCGCGCTGATGCGCAGCAGGCGCACCCGCTCGCCGGTGTGATCGCTCAACGCACCCCAGGCGTACGGCGCGAACACGCGCGTGAACGACTGCACCGCAGCCAGCAGGCTGATCGTGAAGATCGGCAGGCCCTGGTCCTTGAGCCACAGCGGCAGGTACGGGTTGAAGAATCCGATGTGCGCGAAATAACTGGCAGACAGCGCGGCGAACGCGAGCAGGTGGCCGCGGCCACCGGCCG
Source organism: Variovorax sp. (assembly GCA_004211245.1). GTDB lineage: Bacteria > Pseudomonadota > Gammaproteobacteria > Burkholderiales > Burkholderiaceae_C > Variovorax. Next base: position 96 of record SEGN01000068.1, on the reverse strand, counting down.
CCGGCGCGCCTGCATTCACAGGAAAGAGGACTGTGGGCCTTCGACCTCGCTCGAGGTGCCCTCCTGGGCCGCGCGCGGACGGTTGCCCGACGGGCC
>SEGN01000401.1 GCA_004211245.1 Variovorax sp. | reverse complement strand
GTTCGCCCGTTCTGCTTGGCTGGTGTGTGCAGAACGGGCTACAGAAAAGAATAGAAGCACCTGAACGGTATCTTCCGGTCTCCCCAGTAGTCGGAGGCGTCGCGGAAGATGTCGAGCAGTTGCTCGCGTGCTTCCTTGTCGAACTTGGCGTTGGCCGGGATCTGCTCGAGCACCACCACGAAGCCGGGCTGCGGGCCCGATTTGTGCAACGGGTCGGTCATGCAGTCGTACAGCGCATCGAAGTTCTTGCCGAAGTGCGCCGGAAAGGTGAACTGCTGGGCGATCAGGTCGAGCACGTCCTGCTTGGTCTGGGCATTGCCCAGGTTGGCGTACAGAAAGTGCTGGCCCGCCGAATGCGCCGCCTCTTGCAGGTCGCTCACGCGGAAGGCGCGAATCGACTGCACGATGTTCGGTCGCACGGCACGAAGGGATAAGGTCATCTCCGCTGGTCTTTCCATGGTTGTCGTCGTCGTCATTTCTTCTTCCAGGCGCTCCGAGGCACCGTTCCAGTCAGGTTCACCGCCGCGGCTCATGGCGCAATCCGCCGAAAGCTCGCGTAGTGGTCGGCCGTGTACCAGCAGGCCACCGGGGTGGTTCGCTCACCGCCGCAAACGATCCGCCTCGCTCCGCGATCCCGCGAGCCCGGGGTGTCGACCGTGTATTCACGGTAGTGACCACGCCGTTCCCGCGGCAACTGGCGTTCGCGATTGCCGAACACCGAGCCGTCCTTTTCATGTCGGAAAGGGCCACCGTTCAGGATGGCCGAATAGGTTTGCTGCCCTTGCACGGGCAGCTCTTTCAACGTGATGGTGTCCCCGGCCGGCTGCCCGGTCTTGGTGCTGCCAAACCATTCGCGGCCCTGAGCCCCGGTGCCGAGCGCCGCAAGCAGCAAGCCAGCGAGCGCAAGACGGGAAAAAGAGAACGTGTTCGGGGCGTCAGCCGCCATGGGGCACCAGAAGGAAAGGAGCGGAGCCGAATCGGGGATAACCTCGGGGTTAACCCGCAAATTCAAGCCCGCGAGTGTGCACCAGACCCGCCCAAATAGCAAGCGGCTGCCCAAAGAATGAGCAGGGTCAACGGCTGTCGAGATCGCCTGTAAGTTAGCGATCGCTGTTCAAATAATCCTTATCGAGCAGCGTTTGCATCGGCGACGGTCAGTGCTGTCATGTTGACGATGCGCCGAACGGTCGCACTCGCTGTGAGAATGTGCACTGGTTTGGCCGCTCCCAACAGCACCGGGCCGATGGCAATATTGCCGCCTGCGGCTGTTTTAAGCAGGTTGTACGAAATATTGGCCGCGTCGATGTTCGGGAACACCAGCAGGTTGGCGTCGCCAGCCAGGGCGCTGTGCGGCATGACGGCCGCGCGCTGCTTGCCGTCCAGCGCCACGTCGCCATGCATCTCACCGTCGACTTCGAGCCAGGGGGCCTGGGCACGCAGCAGCGCGAGCGTCTTGCGCATCTTCAGCGCGCTGGGCTCGGCGCTGGTGCCGAAGTTGGAATGCGACAGCAGTGCGGCCTTGGGCTTCAGGCCGAAGCGCATCATCTCCTCGGCCGCCAGCGCGGTGATCTCGCACAGTTCTTCCGGCGTGGGGTCGTAGTTGACGTGCGTGTCGACCAGGAACACCTGGCGATCGGGCAGCAGCAGGCCGTTCATGCAGGCGTAGACGGGCACGTCCTGCTTGGTGCTGTCGGCGCCGCCCGGCAGCTTTCCGATGACCTGGTCGATGTAGTGAAGATGGGTGTGGGTGGTACCCCAGGTGCCGCAGATCAGGCCGTCCACCTCGCCCTTGTGCAGCAGCATGGCGCCGATCAGCGTGAGCCGCCGGCGCATCTCGATCTTGGCGGTCTGCACGGTCTGGCCCTGCCGCTCGGTCATGCGATGGTAGGTCTGCCAGAAGTCGCGGTAGCGGTGGTCCTGCTCGACGTTGACGACGTCGTAGTCCAGCCCTTCCTTCAGGCGCAGCCCGAACTTCTCGATGCGCTGGGCAATGATGGCCGGCCGGCCGATCACGGTGGGGCGGGCCAGACCTTCGTCGACCACGATCTGCAGCGCACGCAGCACACGCTCCTCTTCACCCTCGGCGAAAGCCACGCGCTTCTTGGTGGCGCGACGTGCGGCGTCGTAGATCGGCTTCATCGTCGTGCCCGAGGCGTAGACGAAGTTCTGCAGGCGGTCGCGGTAGGCGTCCATGTCCAGAATCGGCCGCGCGGCGACGCCGCTCTCCTCCGCCGCCTTGGCCACGGCCGGCGCGATCTTCATCATCAGGCGCGGATCGAACGGCTTCGGGATCAGGTACTCGGGGCCGAAGCTGAGCTTCTCGCCCACGTAGGCGGCGGCCACGCGCTCGCTCTGTTCGGCCTGGGCCAGGTCGGCGATCGCGTGCACCGCGGCGATTTCCATCTCGTCGGTGATCGTGGTCGCGCCGCAGTCCAGTGCCCCGCGAAAGATGTACGGGAAGCACAGGACGTTGTTGACCTGGTTCGGGTAGTCGGTGCGGCCGGTGGCCATGATCACGTCGCCGCGCACCGCGTGCGCGTCTTCGGGCGCGATCTCGGGGTTCGGGTTCGCGAGCGCGAAGATCACCGGGTTGGCCGCCATCTTCGCCACCATCTCGGGCTTCAACACGCCGCCCGCCGAGAGCCCGAGAAACACGTCGGCGCCTTCGATCACTTCGGCCAGCTTGCGCTTGTCGGTCTTCTGCATGTACTGGCGCTTGTCGTCGTCCATGAG
>SEGN01000067.1 GCA_004211245.1 Variovorax sp. | reverse complement strand
CGTCCGCAAAGCCGCGCCAGCTGCAGCAGCTGACGGTGCCAAGACCGAGTAATCGGTCTTATCACGGAGTAAAACAACATGCTGCAACCTGCACGCAGAAAGTTCCGCAAGGAACAAAAAGGCCGCAACACCGGCATCGCGACCCGGGGCAACTCGGTCGCATTCGGTGACTTCGGTCTGAAATGCACCGACCGCGGTCGCCTCACCGCTCGCCAGCTCGAAGCCGCACGCCGTGCGATTTCGCGCCACGTGAAGCGCGGTGGCCGCATCTGGATTCGTGTGTTTCCCGACAAGCCGATTTCCCACAAGCCCGCCGAAGTGCGGATGGGTAACGGCAAGGGCAACCCCGAGTACTACGTCGCCGAAATCCAGCCCGGCAAGATCGTGTTCGAGATCGTCGGCGTGCCCGAAGAACTCGCCCGCGAAGCGTTCCGCCTGGCCGCTGCCAAGCTGCCGCTGCGCACCACGTTCGTCGCGCGTCAGCTCGGCGCCTGAGGAGAGCCCAGAAGCAAGAAACCCAAGCCGCCAAGTAAGGAGTGAACATGACGGAAGTTAAAAAGTCCCTCAAGCGCACCTTGATCGGCAAGGTGGTCAGCGACAAGCGCGAGAAGACCGTGACCGTGCTGGTCGAGCGCCGTGTGAAGCACGAGCTCTACGGCAAGATCGTGGCCAAGACGAGCAAGTACCACGCGCACGATGAAACCGGCCAGTACAAGCTGGGCGACACCATCGAGATCACCGAAAGCCGGCCGATCTCGAAGACCAAGAACTGGGTTGTGACCCGTCTGGTCGAAAAGGCTGCCGCAGTCTGACCCGGGCTCTGCCGAGCTCCGCGAAACGGCCCACAATGTGGGCCGTTTTTCTTTTTCTGGAGCAGATCTCATCATGATCAAAATCGGCGACACCCTCCCCGCGGCCACCTTGCAGGAATACTCCGAAGTCGAGGGCGAGGCCTGCAGCATCGGCCCGAATCCGGTCGACGTGACCAAGGCCTCGGCCGGCAAGACGATCGCGCTGTTCGCGCTGCCCGGTGCTTTCACGCCGACCTGTTCGGCCAAGCACGTGCCGGGCTACGTGCAGCACTTCGACGATTTCAAATCCGCGGGTGTCGACGAAATCTGGTGCGTGAGCGTGAACGACGCTTTCGTCATGGGCGCATGGGCACGCGACCAGAAGACCGGTTCCAAGGTGCGCATGCTGGCCGACGGCAGTGCCGACTTCGCCCGCGCCACCGGCCTCACGCTCGACCTCGCGGGCCGCGGCATGGGCCTGCGCAGCAATCGCTATTCGATGCTGGTGAAAGACGGCAAGGTGGCCACGCTCAACGTCGAGGCACCCGGCAAGTTCGAGGTGAGCGACGCCGACACGCTGCTCGCGCAGGCGCGCACCGCCTGAGCGGTCAGAACAGTTCGACCTTGAGGTAGTGCGCCCCGGCAATGGGGTTGTGATAGTAGGGCGGCACCTCTTCGAAGCCCAGGTCTTCGTAGAGCGCCCGGGCCGACTCCATGTCGTCCAGCGTGTCGAGCAGCACACAGCCATAGCCGGCGCTGCGCGCCGCGTCGAGCAGCGCCTCGGCCATTTGCCGCCCCAGGCCGAGGCCGCGGAAGGCGGGCCGCACGTACAGTCGTTTCATCTCGGCTGCGTTCGGATAGTCGGCCGCGTCGAGGGGGCGCAGTGCACCGCAGCCCGCCACGTGCGCCAGATGGCCGTTGGCGCGCCGGAGCACGGGGCAATCGGCAGCAGGGCCCCGGGCCTCGGCCACGTCGACCAATGCCAGCAACAGCGTCCCGCGCGGCTCTGCATAGTCGCCGGGCAGCGCCGCCAGCTCGTCTTCGAAGTTCTGGAAGCAGAGGTCAACGTCGAGCGCGCGGGCGTAGTCGCGAAAAATCGCGCGCGTGGCGTCGATTTCGTCCGGCGCATCCGGCGTGACAAGCACCACCGTCGGCGTGTCGAGGAGGGGCAGCGGGCGGGAGGCCGGAAAAGTCATGGGCGGGATGTCGAAGCCGCAGGTTAGCAAAGTCGCAGCCGACCCGGTCTGCGGGTTGACGCTATGCCCAGTGAGCTCGCGGCGCCCGGGAAGCCTCAGGCTTCGGCGAGCAGCTTTTCGATCAGCCGATGCAACTCGGTGAAGTCGGGCTCGCCCACATAGCGTTTCACGATCTCGCCGCGCTTGTTGACCAGGTAGGTGGTGGGCGTGAGCTGCACGTCGCCCCAGGCCCTGGCAACGGCACCTGTGTTGTCGATCGCCACGCCGAACGGCAGCTTGCGCGTTTCGGCGAAGTTCACCACATAGCTGGGTGGGTCGTAGCTCATCGCGACGGCGAGCGTGTCGTAACCCTGGCTCTTGTACTTGTCGTAGGTGGCGACGACCTTCGGCATCTCGCCGACGCAGGTGACGCAACTGGTGGCCCAGAAGTTGACCAGCGTGACCTTGCCCTTGAGGTCGCTCGTGGTCTTGCGGGTGCCGTCGAGCAGCACGAAGCTCGATGCAGGGGCCGCCATGGCGCCCGAGCCGAGGTACACGCCGATGCCCGTCGCCACGCCGACAGCGAGGACGACCGCGGTTGCGGCAACATAGAGGGCTTTTTTCATGAATGGCCAGTCCGATGGACAGACGCAATTTTAGTTCCTCGCGCCGGATCCTGTGCGGTGCCACGGTCTGGCTGGCGGCCTGCAGCCCGACCTTCAACTGGCGCGATGTTCCGCTCGCACCGGCGGAGCTGACGGCGCTGCTGCCATGCAAGCCAGACCGGGCCGACCGAAGCCTGCCCCTTGGCGGCGAGACACTGCAGGTACAGATGGCGGGATGCGAAGCCGGTGGCGCCACGTTCGCAGTGGCCCATGCACGTGCCGCGAACCTGGCGCAGGCGCAGGCCTGGCTGGCTGCCTGGCGCGCCGGCACGCGCGCCCACTGGCAGGCGGCCAGCGGCGGCCAGATCGCCGAGGCGCCCGTGGCCATGCCGCGCGCCGCTGCGATGCCGACGCCCTGGCAGATCGAAGTGCGGGGCAGCGGGCCGGACGGCAAGCCGACCGAGGCGCGCGTGCGCTGGTTCGCGCATGCGCAGCGCGACGGCAGCGTGGCGATCTATCAGGCCACGGTGCTGGGCAGGCCCACGGCCGACGATGCGGCGAGCACGTTCTTCGACGGTCTGCGCCTTCCGTGAGCGCCCATACCTTGTTGCCGGCGCGTCGCGCCGCGGCCGTCTTCGGGGCCTTTGCGTTCGCCTACTTCCTCTCGACGCTGGTGCGTGGCATCACCGCCACGCTGTCGCCGACGCTCACCGCGGAGTTCGGCCTGCAGTCGCGCGACCTCGGCCTGTTGGCAGGTGGCTACTTCTTCGGCTTTGCATTGACGCAGCTTCCGATGGGCCGCTGGCTCGATCGCCATGGCCCGGCGCGCGTGATCGTGTGCTTTCTCGTCGTGGCGGTGATCGGCTGCCTGTTGTTCTCCGTCGCCACGCAGTTCCCGGTGCTGCTGGCCGCACGGGTGCTCACCGGCGTAGGCGTCAGTGCCTGCCTGATGGCCCCCCTCACGGGCTATCGGCGCTGGTTCGACGCCGGTCTGCAGCTGCGCAGCAACTCCTGGATGTTGATGGTCGGCTCGCTCGGTCTCGTCGCCGCCACCTTGCCGGTGCACTGGCTGATGCCGCTGCTGGGCTGGCGTCCACTGTTCTGGCTTCTGGCGGGCGGCGTGCTGGCGTCGATCGCGCTGGTCCTGTGGGCTGCGCCCCCTTGGCCGGCCGGCCCGCCCAAAGGTGGGTCCACGGACACCGGCTACCGCGACGTCTGGCGCGATCCCTTCTTCCGCAAGCTGGTACCGGTCGGATTCTTCAATTACGGCGGCTTCGTCGCGATGCAGACCCTGTGGGTGGTGCCATGGCTCACCCGCGTGGTCGGCCAGAGCCCGCGCGAAGCCGCGGGCGCCCTGTTCTGGCTGAGCCTGGCACTGCTGGTCACTTACTGGATCTGGGGCCTCGCCAACCCCTGGCTGGCGAGGCGCGGCATCCTCGCGACCGCCATGATCCGCTGGGGCCTGCCCGTCGGCATGGCGGCATTCCTGTGGATCCTCGTGGCCGGCCCAACCGCGGGGCCGGTCGCCTGGGGGCTTTTCCTGTGCGCCTCCACGGTGGTCACGCTGGCGCAGCCGGCGGTTGCAATGGCCTTGCCAGCCAGTCTGGCGGGACGCGCACTGTCGGCCTACAACCTCGTCGTGTTCCTGGGGGTCTTTGCGGTGCAGTGGGGCGTGGGCCTGCTGATCGATGCGCTTGCCGGTGCCGGATTCGCCACGGTGGACGCCTTCCGCGGTGCGTTCGGTGCATTTTGGGTGTGCTGTGTGCTGTCGTACCTCTACTTCCTCTGGGCACCCCCGCATAATCAGCGCCCGACCTCCGACACCGCATGAACAGCATCTTCATCATTGCCCACTCGCCATTGGCCCAGGCGCTGAGGCAGTGCGCGCTGCACGTGTTTCCGGATTGCGAGCGCACCATCGTCGCGCTCGATGTGCTGCCCAACGTGTCGCCGGAAGAAACCCTCGGCGCGGCGCGCATCACGCTGCAGCAACAGTTGCATCATCCTCGCTCGCAGGTGCTGGTGCTGGCCGACGTGTTCGGCGCCACGCCCTGCAACGTGGCGCAGAAGCTGGTCGACGGCGCGCGTTCGCGGCTGGTGGCTGGCGTCAACCTGCCGATGCTGCTGCGCGCCGTCACCTACCGTCACGAGCCGCTCGAGGCGCTGGTGCAGCGGGCAGTGACGGGCGGGACGGCCGGTGTCATGCAGGTGGCCGTGGCAGCACCCCAAAATCAGGCGAGAAGAAAACCCAGTGATCAAGACATCCGTGACCATCAGCAATAAGCTCGGGCTGCATGCCCGCGCTTCGGCCAAGCTCACCAAGCTGGCCGGCAGTTTTCCGTGCGAAGTGTTCCTGGCCCGCGGCGACCGCCGCGTCAACGCCAAGAGCATCATGGGCGTGATGATGCTGGCCGCCGGCATCGGCGTGACGGTGGACATCGAGACCAACGGCGCGCAGGAGCAGGAAGCGATGGACGCCATCGTCGGGTTGATGAACGACAAGTTCGGCGAAGGCGAATAGGCGTGCCGCCACGCTGCGCACTTCGTGTCGTCGCTGCCCCCCGGGGGGGCGCGGCCGGCTTGGGGCGGCCCGGCGCCGGCATGGCATGACCTTCGCGGTTCACGGTCTCCCCGTTGCCCGTGGCATCGCGATCGGGCGCGCTGTGCTGGTGGTGTCGAGTCGCATCGACGTTGCCCACTATTTCATCAAGCCCGAAGAGATCGAAACCGAGATCGGCCGCGTGCGCAGCGCGCGCAACGCGGTGGCGGAAGAGTTGGTCAAGCTGCAGGCCAGCGTGGCGCAGATGGGCCCGAAGGACGCGCCGCACGAACTCTCCGCGCTGCTCGAAGTGCACCAGATGCTGCTGCAGGACGAGGTGTTGACCGAGGGCGTCAAGCACTGGATCACCGACCGGCTCTACAACGCCGAGTGGGCCGTGACCACCCAGCTCGAGATCATCGCGCGCCAGTTCGACGAGATGGAGGACGAGTACCTGCGCGAGCGCAAGGCCGACCTCGAGCAGGTGGTCGAGCGCCTGCTGCACCGCATGAAGGGCACGGCCGCGGTGCTCGCGCCCACGCCGCCGCGCCGCAAGCGCGCGGCCGAGGAGGATGACGACGTCACCGTCACCGACGGCATCGACGTGCCACTGGTGCTGATTGCGCACGACCTGTCGCCGGCCGACATGCTGCAGTTCAAGAAGAGCGTGTTCGCCGGCTTCGTGACCGACGTCGGCGGACGCACCTCGCACACCGCCATCGTCGCGCGCAGCATGGACATCCCGGCCGTGGTCGGCGCCCGCACCGCGAGCCAGCTGGTGCGGCAGGACGACTGGGTCATCATCGACGGCGACGCCGGCGTGGTGATCGTCGACCCGTCGCCGATCATCCTGGCCGAGTACGGCTTCAAGCAGCGCCAGGGAGACCTGGAACGCGGACGGCTTTCGCGCCTGCGCCACAAGCCGGCCATCACGCTCGACGGCGAGCGCGTCGACCTGCTGGCCAACATCGAAATGCCCGAGGACACGTTGAACGCCGTGAAGGCAGGCGCGGTGGGCGTGGGCCTGTTCCGCAGCGAGTTCCTGTTCATGGGCCGCGAGTCGCAACGTCTGTCGCGACTGCCCGGCGAGGAAGAGCAGTACCAGGCCTACAAGCGCGCGGTCGAGGGCATGCAGGGCATGCCGGTCACCATCCGTACCATCGACATCGGCGCCGACAAGCCGCTCGACGGCAAATCGGCGAGCAAGCAGGAGAACCTCAATCCGGCACTTGGCCTGCGCGCGATCCGCTGGAGCCTGGCCGATCCGGCCATGTTTCTCACGCAGCTGCGGGCCATCCTGCGCGCGGCTGCGCATGGCGAGATCCACCTGCTGATCCCGATGCTCGCGCATGCCACCGAGATACGCCAGACACTGTCCCTGATCGACTTCGCGCGCGCCGAACTGGACAACCGCGGCGTGGTCCATGGCCACGTGAAGATCGGCGCGATGATCGAGATCCCGGCGGCGGCGCTCACGCTCAAGCTGTTCCTGAAGCACTTCGACTTCCTGTCGATCGGCACCAACGACCTGATCCAGTACACGCTCGCGATCGACCGGGCCGACGAAGCCGTCGCGCACCTGTACGACCCGGCGCACCCGGCCGTGCTGCGCCTCGTGGCCGACACCATCGCCGAGTGCCGGCGCCAGGGCAAGGGCGTGAGCGTGTGCGGCGAGATGGCGGGGGACCCGCACTTCACGCGCCTGTTGCTGGGCCTCGGCCTGCGCAGCTTCTCGATGCACCCCTCGCAGATCCTCACGGTCAAGCAGGAAGTCCTGCGCGCCGACACCCACAAGCTGGCGCCCTGGGCGCAGGACGTGCTCAACGCCGACGACCCGGCTGCGATGCTGGCGCGCTGACCGTGCGGGCCCGCGTCGGCCGACAACAAACGAAACAATACGAGACCGCGCCGAAAAGACGCGGCGCGGTGCGGCTCGCACCATCGAGGCTCTTCAAACCAACCTGAAAGTCCTCGACATGAAACACTGGATCAAACGTTCCCTCATCGGCCTCTTCGGTGGCGCGCTCGTGGTCGGCAGCATCGCCGGCTGTGCGGGCCAGCGCCACGGCTGGGGCGGCGGCGACTCCGCCGAGTTCCGCGCCCGCATGGTGGAGCGCGTCGGCGGCAAGCTCGACCTCGACGCCGCGCAGAAGCAGAAGCTGCAGGTGCTGGCCGACAAGCTGCAGGCCCAGCGCACCGCCATGCGGGGCAACGGTGACCCGCGCGCGCAGTTCAAGGCGCTGTTCGCCGGCAGCAAGCTCGACCAGGCCGGCGCCGGCAAGCTCGTGGAGGAGAAAACGGCCGCGGTGCGCGCGGCGAGCCCCGAGATCATCGCCGCCGCAGCCGACTTCTTCGACAACCTGAATCCGGCGCAGCAGCAGAAGGTGCGCGATTTCATGGAGCGGGGCCGCCGCTGGAGCAGGGGTTGACCTCCCCCAGGCTTCGCGCATTGCGTGTCGCTGCGCCAACCCCCTCGCCGGGGGCCACACCGGCGGCCCGGCTGCGCCGGTTCCGCGGTGTTCCACGGACGGCCGCGCCCGTGCCTGGCGCAGCGCACGGCACGCCGCGGACGCTGCTGCGCCTCGAAGGCCTGGCGGTGCTGGGTGGCGCGCTCATCGCCTACGACCAGTCCGGCGCAGGGTGGGGCGCGTTCGCGCTGCTGTTCCTGCTGCCGGACCTCTCCATGCTGGGCTATCTGCGCGGCGCGCGCACCGGTGCGCTGCTCTACAACGCGGCGCATTCGTACCTTGGGCCGGCGGTGTTGACGGCATTCGGGGCGCTCGCGGCGCAGCCGGTGGCCCTGGCGGGCGGCTTGATCTGGCTCGCGCACATCGGCTTCGACCGCATGCTCGGCTACGGCCTCAAGTACCCGGAAGGCTTCGGCGCCACCCACCTCGGACGCATCGGAAGGCCCGACGCCTGGTGAAGACTGCCGCTGCCTCGCTCACAATCCGCCCATGCCACGCATCCTGCTGATCGACGACGACGAGCATCTGGCGCCGCCGCTGGCCGCCTACTTCGCGCGTTTCGACTGCGTGCTCGACAGCGCGACGCGGCCGAGCGAGGCGCTCGCCATGCTGCGCGCCGGGCACTACCAGAATCACGATGTGGCGATCCTCGACGTGATGCTGCCCGAGATGGACGGTTTCGCGCTGTGCCGCCTGATCCGCAGCGAGAGCGACATCCCGATCGTGATGCTGACCGCGCGTGGCGACGTGATGGACCGTGTGGTCGGCCTCGAACTCGGCGCCGACGACTACGTGCCCAAGCCCTTCGAGCCGCGCGAGCTGGTGGCGCGCGTCCAGACCATCCTGCGGCGCCAGCGCGCACGACCGGCCGCGCCGACGGCACAGCGGCTGGTGTTCGACGGCCTCGCGATCGACCTCGACCGGCGCGAGGTGCTGCGGCAGGGCGCGCGCGTCGAACTCACGGGCACCGAATTCGAGCTGCTCGCGCTGCTCGCGGCCGAGCCCGGCCGGGTGTTCAATCGCGACGACATCCTGAACCGGCTGCGCGGCCACGAGGCCGACCTGTACACGCGAGCGGTCGACATCGTCGTGAGCCGGCTGCGCAAGAAGCTCGAGCCGCTCGACTGCATCAAGACACTGCGCAACGCGGGCTACACGCTGGCGGTGGCGCGCAGCGAGAGGCCATGAGGCGACGCAGCCGCGTGCTCGCCTCCGCCGATCGGGCACTCGCGGCGGGCCAGCGCGGGCGGCGTCGCTGGCGTCATTCGCTGCGGCTGCGGCTGGTCACGCTGTTCGTGCTGCTGGCCGTGGCACTGATGGCCGTGTTCGTCGGCGGAATGAAGTCCGCGCTGTCGACCTCCGGCTGGCGCGACATGGCCCGGCCCCTGCTGGTCGACTACATGGACCGCATCGTGGCGGAGCTCGGCAGTCCGCCGGACGTGGCGCGCGCGCAGGCGCTGGTGGACCGGCTGCCGATCACGCTGCGCATCGACGGGCCGACCGTGCAATGGAACTCCGACCCCGTCGGCAGCGACCGCCGGGGCTGGCTCGCCGACCGGCGACGCGATGGCGAGGCGCCGGCCGACCCGTGGTTCGTCCGTCCGACCGCCGACGGCCACCGCGTCACCTTCGGCTGGGCACCACGGCTCGGGCAGCATCCAACCGGCAACGCGCCGTGGATCGCGATCGGATTGGCCCTCGCATTGATCCTGCTGGCCTATGCGCTGGTGCACAAGCTGCTCAGGCCGCTCGACGACATCCGCAGGGGCGCCGACCGCTTTGGCCGCGGCGACTTCGCCGAGGCCATTCCGCTGCGTCGGCGCGACGAACTCGGTGACCTCGCCCACCGCATCAACACGATGGCACACGACCTCGAGGGCATGCTCGACGCCAAGCGCGCCCTGCTGCTGGCGTTGAGCCACGAGCTGCGCTCGCCGCTCACGCGCGCGCGGCTCAACGCCGAACTGCTGCCCGAAACGCACGAGGGGGCCGCGGAGCGCGCTGCGCTCCTGCGCGACCTGAACGAGATGCGCGACCTCATCGGTGACCTTCTCGAAAGCGAGCGCCTGGCCAGCCCGCACGCGGCGCTGCAGCGCGAGAGCGTCGACCTGTCGGCGCTGGTGCGCGGGGTCGTGTCCGAGCATGCCGACGGCGCCGAGGTGCAACTCGACCTGCCCGAAGCGTTGCCGCCCCGCCTGCTCGACCGCACGCGGGTGCGTCTGATGGTGCGCAACCTGCTCGACAACGCACTGCGCTACAGCGCCGGCGTGCCGCGGCCGCCCTGCATATCGCTGCGCTTGGAGGGCAACGGCGTGCTGATGGAAGTCCGCGATTTCGGCCCCGGGGTGGACGATGCCCAGCTGGCCCACCTGACCGAGCCGTTCTATCGCACCGACAGCGCCCGCCAGCGCGCCACCGGCGGTGTCGGGCTCGGCATGTACCTGTGCCGGCTGGTGGCCGAGGCGCATGGCGGCAGGCTCGAAGTGCGCAACGCGCGGCCGGGGCTGGCGATCACGGCGTTGCTGCGCTGAAGCTGTCGCACGCGCTACGTCGGGCGGCGCAGACCGCGGATAGCATGCGCTCACGACCGACGACCCACCAGGAGACGACATGACCACCAGCACCACGGCCCAGACCAACCACCAGGTTCGGCTTGCGAAGCGCCCCGAAACCACGGCCACGCGCGAGCACTGGAACTTCACCGAAGAGCCGGTGGGCGAGCCGGCCGAGGGCGGCGTGCTGGTCAAGGTGCTGTCGCTGTCGCTCGACCCCGCGATGCGTGGCTGGCTCAACGATGCCAGGAGCTACATCCCGCCGGTGCAGATCGGCGAGGTGATGCGCGCTGGCGGCGTCGGCCGTGTGATCGCGTCGAAGAACCCCGCCTTCGCGGTCGGCGACACGGTGTACGGCACGCTCAACGTGCAGGAGTACGCGCTCATCCCGCAGGAAGAGATCAAGCGCAACGGCCTGGTGAAGATCGACCTGAAGGTCGGCACCATCGGCCAGTGGCTCAACGTGCTCGGCATGCCCGGCATGACCGGCTACTTCGGCCTGATGGACATCGGCCAGCCGAAGGCCGGCGAGACGGTGGTCGTGTCGGGCGCGGCCGGCGCGGTCGGCCAGACGGTGGGCCAGTTGGCCAGGCTCAAGGGCTGCCGCGTGGTCGGCATCGCCGGCGGCGAAGCCAAGTGCAAGTGGGTGGTCGACGAGCTGGGCTTCGACGCCTGCATCGACTACAAGGCCGGCGACGGTGCGGTGCGCGCGGGCCTGAAGGAACATTGCCCGAAGGGCGTCGACATCTACTTCGACAATGTCGGCGGCGAGATCCTCGACCAGGTGCTCGCCAAGCTGGCACGCAAGGCCCGCATCATCATCTGCGGCGCCATCAGCCAGTACAACAACGCCAACAGCATGCCCGGCGCCGGTCCGCGCAACTACCTGAGCCTGCTGGTGAATCGAGCGCGCATGGAAGGCATGGTGGTGTTCGACTATGCCGACCGCTACCCGGTCGCCATCGCCGAACTGGCCGGCTACCTGAAGGACGGCCGCATGAAGAGCAAGGAAGACGTGGTCAAGGGCCTGGACACCTTTCCCGAGTCGCTCAACAAGCTCTTTGCGGGCGGCAATTTCGGCAAGCTGGTGCTGGAAGTGGCGGCGGACTGACAGCGGACATTTCGCACGGAACGACGCATTCGGTTCGTGAACGCCCGGGCCTGACCTGCTCTGTCGGCTAGCCTCGACCCCTCACAAATCAATCAGGGGGAAGAGATGAAGAAGAGCCTTTTCGTGGCGGGCGCCGCCGTGCTGATGCTGTCCGGATGCGCCAGCATCTTCAACGGCAAGACGCAGCAGGTCACCGTGAGCAGCGTGCCCGAAGGCGCGATCGCTTCGGTGACCAACGGCGCCGGCGACAAGATCCATACCGGTGCCACACCCGTTACGCTCACGCTCAATCGGGGCGCAGGCTACTTCAAGTCCGAGAGCTACACGATCGTACTGACCAAGGACGGCTTCGCGCCGAAGGAACTCAAGCTCACGGCCACGGTCAGCGGCTGGTTCATCGGCAACATTCTCTTCGGCGGGTTGATCGGCATGCTGGCGGTCGACCCTGTGACCGGTGCGATGTACACCTTCCCCTCGTCGGTCAGCGGCACGCTGGATGCCAAGTCGACCAAGAGCGGCGCCGCCGCTGGCGACGCCCTGACCATCGTGTCCACCGAAACGCTCACGGCGGAGCAGATGAAGCATGCGCGTCTCGTGACGCCGGCTTCGGGCATTTCGCAGTAATTGCTGCGGCTCGCTCAACTCCCCGCCTTGTTCGGATCGCGCCAGGCCCGCTCGAAGGGCAACCGCCAGGCGTGCGGTGCGATCAGCTGGTGCACCGCCTTCGGCCCCCACGAGCCCTGTTCGTAGAGCCGCACCGGCGGCGGTGATTCGAGCAGGTGGGTGGAGACCTCCCACAGCCGCTCGATGCCCTCGGCGGTGGTGAAGAGGGTGCGGTCGCCGCGCATCGCGTCCAGGATGAGGCGCTCATAGGCTTCGAGCACTTCGCCGGCCAGCCCGGTGTCGCGCATCGCGAACTGAAGGCTCAGCTTGTCCAGGCGCATGCCCGGGCCGGGCCGCTTGCCGTAGAACGACAGCGACATCTTCGACGCGTCGGCCAGGTCGAAGGTGAGGTGGTCCGGCCCCTGCGCGCCGACGCCCGAACCGGGCGGGAACATGCTCTTGGGCGGTTCGCGAAAGGCGATCGAAATGATGCGCTGGCCCTCGGCCAGGCGCTTGCCGGTGCGCAGGTAGAACGGCACGCCGGCCCAGCGCCAGTTGTC
Source organism: Variovorax sp. (assembly GCA_004211245.1). Taxonomy (GTDB): domain Bacteria; phylum Pseudomonadota; class Gammaproteobacteria; order Burkholderiales; family Burkholderiaceae_C; genus Variovorax. The sequence goes on along the minus strand of SEGN01000067.1, from coordinate 327 downwards.
GATGTGGCACTTGAGCGCGATGAAGGTCTCGGTGTCCGAATCGGGGTCGACGCCCTCCTCGCCACGGTAGCCGCTGTACTGCCCGCGCACCACGTCGTGCGGCTGGATCGGCTCCATGCTGCGGAACACCTTGTTCTTCTCCTCGCTGATCGGCGCCGGGTCGAGCGCGGTCGGCGGCTCCATCGCCATGAAGGCCAGGATCTGGAACAGGTGCGTCACCACCATGTCGCGGTAGGCGCCGGTCTGCTCGTAGAAGCCGGCGCGCTTGCCGAGGCCGAGCGTCTCAGGCACATCGATCTGCACGTGGTCGATGAAGTTGCGATTCCA
>SEGN01000400.1 GCA_004211245.1 Variovorax sp. | reverse complement strand
GCGATCATCCTCGGCGCCAACGACGTGGTGAATCCGGCCGCGCACACCAAGGGCAGCGCCATCTACGGCATGCCGATCCTGGAAGCCTACAAGGCCAAGACCGTCATCGTGAACAAGCGCTCGATGGCGGCCGGCTATGCGGGGCTCGACAACGAGCTTTTCTACATGGACAAGACCATGATGGTCTTCGGCGATGCCAAGAAGGTGGTCGAGGACATGGGCAAGGCCATCGAATAAGTGGAGACAAGAAGCATGACCGATCGCCCCTGGCTGAGCAGCTACCCGGAAGGCGTGCCCGCCGACATCGACGCCTCGCAATATGCGTCGCTGGTTGCCCTCATGGAAGAGAGCTTCACCCGCCACGCCGATCGCGTCGCCTACAGCTTCATGGGCCGCGATCTGAGCTTCGCACAGACCGACAAGGCCAGCGCGGCACTCGCGGCCTATCTGCAGAACCTCGGCCTGGTGAAGGGCGACCGTGTCGCGCTGATGATGCCGAACACGCCGCAGTACCCGATCTCGGTGGCGGCCGTGTTGCGTGCGGGGCTGGTGGTGGTCAACGTCAACCCGCTCTACACGCCGCGCGAACTGGAGCACCAGCTCAAGGACTCCGGCGCCAGGGCGATCATCATCATGGAGAACTTCGGCGCCACCCTGCAGCAATGCCTGCAGGCCACGCAGGTCAAGCACATCGTGCTCGGCGCGGTGGGCGACCAGCTCGGCTTCCTGAAGGGCGCGCTGGTCAACTACGTGGTGCGCAATGTCAAGAAGGCCGTGCCGCCGTTCGACCTGCCTGGCGCCGTGCGTTTCAACGATGCGGTGGAAAAGGGCAGCGCGCGCAAGCTCGACAAGCCCGTCATCGGCCCCGATGACGTGGCCGTGCTGCAGTACACCGGCGGCACCACCGGCGTGAGCAAGGGCGCGGTGCTGTTGCATCGCAACGTGATCGCCAACGTGCTGCAGTCCGAGGCCTGGAACGAACCGGCCATGAAGACCATTCCCGCGGGCGAACAGCCGACCAGTGTGTGTTCGCTGCCGCTCTATCACATCTTCGCGTTCACCGTGAACATGATGCTGGGCATGCGCACCGGCGGCAAGAACATCCTGATTCCGAATCCGCGCGACCTTCCGGCCGTGATGAAGGAGCTATCGAAGCACACCTTCCACAGCTTCCCTGCCGTCAACACGCTGTTCAACGGGCTCGCGAACCATCCCGATTTCGGCACCGTCGACTGGAGCAACCTCAAGGTGTCGGTCGGCGGCGGCATGGCGGTGCAGGGCGCTGTCGCCAAGCTCTGGCTCGAGAAGACGGGCTGTCCGATCTGCGAAGGCTACGGCCTGTCGGAGACCTCGCCGTCGGCCACCTGCAATCCGACCGACAGCAAGGCCTACACCGGCACCATCGGCGTGCCGCTGCCAAGCACCTGGCTCAAGCTGCTGGACGACGACGGCCACGAGGTGCCGATGGGCGAGCGCGGCGAGATCGCGATCAAGGGCCCGCAGGTGATGGCCGGCTATTGGCAGCGGCCCGACGAGACCGCCAAGGCCATGACGGCCGACGGCTATTTCAAGACCGGCGACATCGGCACGGTGGACGAGCGCGGCTACTTCAAGATCGTCGATCGCAAGAAGGACATGGTGCTGGTGAGCGGCTTCAACGTCTACCCCAACGAGGTCGAGGACGTGGTGGCCACGCTGGCCGGCGTCATGGAGTGCGCCGTGGTCGGCGTGCCGGACGAGAAGACCGGCGAGGCCGTCAAGCTCGTGATCGTCAAGAAGAACCCCGATCTCACCGAGCAGCAGGTGCGCGAGTTCTGCCGCGCCAACCTCACGGGCTACAAGCAGCCGAAGGTGATCGAATTCCGCACCGAGATGCCCAAGACGCCGGTCGGCAAGATCCTGCGACGCGAACTGCGCGATAAGAAATAGTCCGCCCCCAGGTCGCTGCGCACTTCGTGTCGCGGTGTTCACCGGCGTCGCCGGCGGGCTGCACGACAAGGTTCGGGTCGGCGACACGGTGATCGGCACCGAGTTCCTGCAGCACGACATGGACGCATCGCCGCTGTTCCCGCGCCACGAGATTCCGCTCTACGGTCGTGCGCGTTTTCCCGCCGACGCGATGCTGTCCGGCCTGCTCTGGCGCGCTGCGAGCATGCAGGGCGTGTTCGACGCCGACACGCGGGCGCGCTTCGGGCTCGAGGCGCCGCGCATCCACCAGGGGCTGCTGATCAGCGGCGACCGCTTTGTCGCGCGCGCCGACGAGGCCCATGCGCTGCGCGCGGCGCTGCCGGAGGCGCTCGCAGTGGAAATGGAAGCCGCCGCCGTCGCGCAGGTGTGCCACGACCACGGCGTGCCGTTCGCCGCGGTGCGCAACATCTCCGATCGCGCCGACGACCAGGCGCATGTGGACTTTCCCGCCTATCTGACCCAGGTGGCCGGCGTGCAGGCGCGTGCGCTCATCTCGGCGCTGCTGCCGATGCTGCCGGTGCCGCCGACGTGAGCGACCTGCGCGATCTCACCGGCCGCTTCCCGCGTGCAGGCCGGCTGGAAACGATCCTGCTGCGGCCCGAACGCCGAGCGCCCGTGCGTTCCGTGGAGGAGTGCCATGTGCTGGTCGGGCGCGGTCTCGAGGGCGACCGCATGGCGCAGCGCGTGCCGTCGGCCGCGGGCAGCGGCAAGCGGCAGGTCACGCTGATCCAGGCCGAACATTTGCCGGTGATCGCGGCCCTGGCCGGGCGCGATGCGGTGCGCGCGGAACTGCTGCGGCGCAACCTCGTCGTGTCTGGCCTGAACCTGATCGCTGCGCGTTCGCTGTTCCCCGACCGGGCGCTGCGGTTGTGCATCGGGGCGGAGGTCGTGCTGGAGATCACCGGGCCATGCGAACCCTGCTCGCGGATGGAAGAGGCGTTGGGTCCGGGAGGCTACAACGCCATGCGCGGCCATGGCGGCGTGACGGCGCGCGTCCTGCAGGGCGGGCCGATCCGGTGCGGCGACGCGGTACGCGCGTCGAACCCGTTTGGCCTGCAGAGCCCGCACAGCAAGGGCGCCCAGCTCTCTTTTCTGTAGCAGCGGTGTTTCGTGGCAAAGTGCATGCGCTGGCCATTGGGGCCAGTGCATCAAGAGGCACGCTCTGTGAACACTCCCGTTTCCGACCCCCTGTCCACTCCCGCCGCCGGCCGCTTCGGCAGCGGCCAGGCCGTGCGCCGCATCGAGGACGATGCGCTGCTGGCCGGCCAGGGACGCTATACCGACGACCTGCGCTTCGAAGGCCAGGTTCAGCTTTGCTTCGTTCGTTCGCCGTACCCGCATGCGCGCATCCTGTCGGTCGACACGGCGGCCGCGGCAGCGATGCCCGGCGTGTTGCAGATCATCACGGGCGCCGACCTGGTCGCTGCCGGCGTCAACCCGCTGCCCGGCGCGGCCGGCTTCAAGCGTGCCGACGGCACGCCGGCTGCCACGGCCGATCGCCGCGCGCTCGCGCACGAGCGTGTGCGCTTCGTCGGCGAGCCGGTGGTCGCGGTGCTGGCCGACACGCTGCAGCAGGCGCGCGACGCGGCTGAGGCCGTGTTCGTCGACTATGAAGCGCTCGACGCGGTGATCGACCCGGCGCAGGCCATGGCCGCCGGCGCGCCGGTGCTGTGCGACGCGGCGCCCGACAACATCTCGTGCGAAGCCAGGCATGGGAATGCGCAAGCCACCGAGTCCGCGTTCGCGCAGGCAGCGCACACCGTGAAGCTCGAGATCTTCAACCAGCGCCTGGCCGCGGTGACGCTCGAGCCGCGCTCGGTGCTGGCCGACTACGACCGTGCGAGCGGCCGCACAACGATCCACATGAGCACGCAGATGCCGTCGGGCGTGCGCAACACGCTGTGCGACGCGGTGCTGAACATTCCGCGCGACCAGATCCGTGTGCGCGTGGCCGACGTCGGCGGCGGCTTCGGCATGAAAACCGGCATGTACCCGGAGGACGCGGTGGTCGCCTTCGCCGCCCGCGCGCTGAAGCGCCCGGTCAAGTGGATCGCCGACCGCAGCGAGGAGTTCGTGTCCACCACCCATGGACGCGACGTGAACGTCCAGGCCGAGATGGCACTGGCGGCAGACGGCAAGATCCTCGCGCTGCGGCTGCGCTCGCAGGCCAACGTGGGCGCCTATGCGACCGGCACCGGCGTCGCGATCCAGCTGCTGATCGGCCCGTGGGTGCAGACCAGCGTCTACGACATCCAGACCATCGACTTCCACTTCCGGGCGGTCATGACGAACACCGCGCCCACCGGCGCCTACCGCGGCGCCGGGCGGCCCGAGGCCATCTACACGATGGAGCGGCTGATGGACGAGGCCGCGCGCCAGACCGGAATCGACCGCATCGCGCTGCGCCGGCGCAATTTCATTCGCCCCGAGCAGATGCCGTACAAGAACCCGATGGGCCAGGTGTACGACAGCGGCCGGTTCGAGCACGTGATGAACCAGGGGCTGGCCCTCGCCGACTGGGACGGCTTCGATGCGCGTGCTGCGGAATCGGTACAGCGCGGCAAGCTTCGTGGCCTGGGCATCGCGACCTTTCTGGAGTGGACTGGCGGCAACGTGTTCGAGGAGCGCGTGACGGTTTCGGTGTTGGCCGACGGGGTGATCGAGGTGTTTTCCGCCGTCAACGCGATGGGCCAGGGCATCGCGACTTCGCTTGCGCAACTGGTGGTCGATGCCTT
>SEGN01000399.1 GCA_004211245.1 Variovorax sp. | reverse complement strand
GGTGCGAACGGCCCGAAGGTTTCCTCGCGCGCGCACAGCATGTCGGCGCTGGCTTCGGCGATCACGGTCGGCTCGAAGAACTGGCCCTTGATCCGGTGGCCGCCGGCGAGCACCTTGCCGCCCTTGGCGACCGCGTCGTCGACGTGGCGCTGCACCTTGTCGATGGCCGCGTCCTCGATCAATGGGCCCTGCACGACGCCATCCTCGAAACCGTTGCCGACCTTGAGCGCCTTCACCTTGGCCGCGAACTTCTCCACGAAGGCGTCGTACACGCCGTCCTGCACGTAGAGCCGGTTGGCGCACACGCAGGTCTGCCCGGCATTGCGGTATTTGCTGGCCATCGCGCCTTCCACGGCCGAGTCGATGTCGGCATCGTCGAACACGATGAACGGCGCATTGCCACCCAGCTCGAGCGACAGCTTCTTGACGGTCGGCGCGCACTGGCGCATCAGGATGCGGCCCACTTCCGTGGAGCCGGTGAAGCTCAGGTGCCGCACCACGTCGCTTTCGCAGAGCTCCTTTCCGATTTCGATGCTGTTGTCGCTGTCGGCCGTGAGGATGTTGAGAACCCCGGGCGGGATGCCGGCACGCACGGCGAGTTCGGCCGCGGCCAGCGCGGTCAGCGGTGTGAGTTCGGCCGGCTTGATGACCACGGTACAGCCCGCGGCCAGCGCCGGCGCGACCTTGCGGGTGATCATCGCGAGCGGAAAGTTCCAAGGCGTGATGGCGGCGCACACGCCGATCGCCTGCTTCATCACCAGCAGGCGGCGGTTGTTGTCGAACTGCGGCAGCGTCTCGCCGTTGACGCGCTTGGCTTCTTCGGCGAACCATTCGATGAAGCTCGCGCCGTAGACGACCTCGCCCTTGGCCTCGGCAAAAGGCTTGCCCTGCTCGGCCGTCATGAGGCGGCCCAGGTCTTCGGTGTTGGCGATCAGCAGGTCGAACCACTTGCGCAGCACGATGCTGCGCTCCTTGCCGGTCTTGCCGCGCCAGGCGGGCAGGGCCTTGTTCGCCGCGGCGATGGCAGTGGCCGCAGCTCGGGTCGTTGAGCAGGGCGAGGGGGGAGGTTTTCATGTCCATGACCCGAAGCATAGCCACTTCGCATACCAGCACGAGTGGTGCGGGCGGGGGCCAAACCTATAATCGAATGTTCAGAAAAATCAAGCAGTTAGGTGCATTCCGGCGCCTCGATTCCGCCCCAGAGCCCCCATGAGCCAGCCCAATTTCACTGTCGCCGACATCCGCAAAACCTTCCTCGACTTCTTCGCCTCCAAGGGCCACACGGTCGTGGCCTCCAGCTCGCTGGTGCCGGGCAACGACCCGACGCTGATGTTCACCAATTCGGGCATGGTGCAGTTCAAGGACGTGTTCCTTGGCGAGGACAAGCGCCCCTATGTGCGCGCCGCCTCGGTCCAGGCCTGCCTGCGCGCCGGTGGCAAGCACAACGACCTGGAGAACGTGGGCTACACCGCGCGCCACCACACCTTCTTCGAGATGCTCGGCAACTGGAGCTTCGGCGACTACTTCAAGCGCGAGTCGCTGACCTGGGCGTTCGAACTGCTGACCAAGGTGTACGGCCTGCCGGCCGAGAAGCTCTGGGCCACGGTCTACATCGAGGACGACGAGGCCTACGACATCTGGACCAAAGACATCGGCCTGCCGCCCGAGCGTGTCGTGCGCATCGGCGACAACAAGGGCGGCCGCTACATGTCGGACAACTTCTGGATGATGGCCGACACCGGCCCGTGCGGCCCGTGCAGCGAGATCTTCTACGACCATGGTCCCGAGATCGCCGGCGGCCCGCCCGGTTCGCCCGATGAAGACGGCGACCGCTACATCGAGATCTGGAACAACGTGTTCATGCAGTTCGACATGCAGCCCGACGGCTCGGTCAAGAAGCTGCCGGCGCCCTGCGTCGACACCGGCATGGGCCTGGAGCGCCTGGCGGCGATCCTGCAGCACGTGCACAGCAACTACGAGATCGACCTGTTCGACAGGCTCGTCAAGGCCGCCGCGCGCGAGACGCGCACGGGCGACCTCGACCACAAGAGCCTGCGCGTGATCGCCGACCACATCCGCGCCACCGCGTTCCTCGTGGCCGACGGCGTGATCCCGTCGAACGAAGGTCGCGGCTATGTGCAGCGCCGCATCATCCGGCGCGCGATCCGCCATGGCTACCTGCTGGGGCAGAAGAAGCCCTTCTTCCACAGGCTGGTGCCCGACCTGGTGGCGATCATGGGCGAGGCGTACCCCAAGCTGGTGGCGGACGAGAAGCACATCACCGACACGCTCAAGGCGGAGGAAGAGCGCTTCTTCGAGACGCTGGCCAACGGCATGGACATCCTCGATGCGGCACTGGCCGGCGGCGCGAAGATGCTGCCCGGCGAGGTGGCGTTCAAGCTGCACGACACGTTCGGCTTTCCGCTCGACCTGTCGGCCGACGTGTGCCGCGAGCGCGGCGTGTCGGTCGACGAAGCCGGCTTCAACGCCGCGATGGAAAAGCAGAAGGCCGCAGGCCGCGCGGCGGGCAAGTTCAAGATGGACCGCAACGTCGACTACAGCGGTGCGGGCAACACCTTCACCGGCTACGAACACCTGGAAGAAGCAGCGATTGTGCAGGCGTTGTACTTCGAAGGCGCGTCGGTCACCGAACTCGTGGAAGGCCAGCCGGGCATCGTGGTGCTGGACACCACGCCCTTCTACGCCGAGAGCGGCGGTCAGGTCGGCGATCAGGGCGTGCTGTCGGCCGAGGGCGTGCAATTCGGCGTCGACGACACGCAGAAGATCAAGGCCGACGTGTTCGGCCACCACGGCACGCAGACCCAGGGCACGCTGAAGGTCGGGGACGCGGTCAAGGCCTCGGTCGACGGCGCGCGCCGCGCCGCGACGATGCGCAACCACAGCGTCACCCACCTGATGCACAAGGCGCTGCGCGAAGTGCTGGGCACGCACGTGCAGCAGAAGGGCTCGCTGGTCGACGCCGACAAGACGCGCTTCGACTTCGCGCACAACGCCGCCGTCACGCCCGCGCAGATCCTCGAGATCGAGAAGCGCGTGAACGAAGAGATCCTCGCCAACGTCGCCACGCAGGCGCGCGTGATGGACATCGAGTCGGCCCAGAAGACCGGCGCGGTGATGCTGTTCGGCGAGAAATACGGCGAGACCGTGCGCGTGCTCGACATCGGCGGCAGCCGAGAACTGTGTGGCGGCACGCACGTTGCGCGCACCGGCGACATCGGCCTGTTCAAGATCACCAGCGAAAGTGGCGTGGCCGCCGGCGTGCGGCGCGTCGAGGCGATCACCGGTGCCAACGTGCTCGCCTATCTCCAGGCACTGGAATCGACCGTGCACTCGGTGGCGCAGACGCTCAAGTCGCCGGCCGCCGAACTGCAGGGCCGGCTGGCGCAGGTGCTCGACCAGGTGCGTGCGCTGGAGCGCGAGGTCGGCTCGCTGAAGGGCAAGCTGGCGTCACGGCCGACACGATGGGGCGCGTCAAGGCCGGCGAACTCGTCAACTTTGTGGCCCAGCAGGTCGGCGGCAAGGGTGGCGGCAAGCCCGACATGGCCATGGCCGGCGGCACGGACGCGAGTGGCCTGGCCGCAGCGCTGAAGTCGGTGCAGGCCTGGGTGGCCGAGCGGGTGGCATAGCGCATGGCGGCCGGCGCGGTGCTCGTGATGGGCGCTGGCAGCGTCGGCTGCTTCGTCGGCGGTTCGCTTGCCGCGGCCGGGGTGCCCGTCACGCTGGTCGGGAGGCCGCGCGTGCTCGACGCCATCGCACGGCAGGGTCTCGTGCTCAGCGATCTCGACGGGACGACGCGCCGGGTGCCCGCCGCCGCGCTGCGCCTCGCCGCTCACGTTCCCGCGGATGCAGCGCCCTCGCTGGTGCTGCTGTGCGTGAAGAGCGGCGCCACCGCGCAGGCTGCGTCCGAACTGGCGGCGGCGCTGCCGGCCGGCACGCGCGTGCTGTCGCTGCAGAACGGCGTCTCCAATGCGGCCATCGCCTCGGCAGCCGCCCCGGCGCTCAAGGTGCTTCCGGCCATGGTGCCGTACAACATCGCCGAACTTGCGCCCGGTGCGTTTCATCGCGGCACAGTGGGGCGCTTGGCGGCGCAGGACGACCCTGCATTGCTGCAGTGGCTGCCCGTCTTCGAGCGCGCCGGCGTGCCGCTCGACCTGCGCGCCGACCTGCTGGCGATCCAGTGGGGCAAGCTGTTGCTCAACCTCAACAACCCGGTCAATGCGCTGTCGGGTCTGCCCCTGCGCGACGAACTGCTGCAGCGCGGCTACCGGCGCTGTCTGGCGGCGTTGATCGACGAAGCGACGGCTGCGCTGGACGCCGCCGGCATCGAACCCGCGCAACTGGCCGCTGTTCCCGCCCGGCGTCTGCCGATGGTGCTGCGACTGCCCAACTGGCTGTTCCGCGTCGTCGCCGCGCGCATGCTTCGCATCGATGCCAAGGCGCGCTCCAGCATGGCCGATGACCTGGCGCTGGGGCGACGCACGGAGGTCGACGCGTTTTGCGGCGAGGTGGTGCGGCTCGCGCAAGCCCATGGACTCGCCGCGCCGCGCAACGCGAAGATGGTGGAACTGCTGGACGGCGGATGGCCGGCACCGCCCGGGCGCTTCACGCCCCAGCGTCTTTGCGCGCAGTTGGCGATCTGAAACTGAAACTCAGCCCGGCGGCGCCACGCTGCCGCCCACGATGCCGTGGCGCTGCAGCGATGCGGCCACGAAGCCGCTGGCTTTCATGTCTTCCACGAAGGCGCCGAGCGCAGCCGCGGCAGCGTCGCCGCGGTCGGCCGGCAGGCCCATGGCCTGCTGGATCACCATGAAGCGGCCAGGCAGCAGACGAAGACCGTCGTGCTGCGCGGCCCAATCTTCCAGAAGTTTGCGGATGCCGGCGGCTACCTCGACCTGCCCGGCCTGCAGCGCTGCCAGCACGGC
>SEGN01000398.1 GCA_004211245.1 Variovorax sp. | reverse complement strand
ATCCGCATGCCGACCTGGCCTGGGCCGGGTTGCGCACGTTCGCGGCCGGTACGGCACGCGTCGGCGGACTGATCGAGCGCAGCGTGTTCTACGACCGCTGGCAGGCGAAGACCGGCCTCGGCGTGAGGCCGGACGTGGTGCGCTACTACGAGGTGATGGTGCAGTTCAAGATGGCCTCGATGCTGATGGGCGCGATGATCCGCGTGCAGACCGGCCGCTCGCGCGACGTGCGCATGGCGGCGATGGGCTTTCAGCTCACCTCCACTTTGCTGGAGCTCAACAAGCTGATCGCGGAGGCCGGATGAACCAGTCGCTCGAAGCGCTCATGGCGAGCATGCGCCGCGCGTTGCGCGACGAGATCCTGCCGGAGCTGCAGAGCGAGCATGCGCGCTCGCAGCTGGCCGGCGTGCTGGATGTTCTCGGCAAGGTCGAGCGCATGGTCGTGTGGTCGCCCGACGTGATCCGAGAGCAGCTCGATCTGCTCGAAGACTGCCTCTCGCAGGCTGCGAACCTCATTGCCGCCGCGGGTCACGTCGCCCCCGAAGGCCTCGCCGACGCTGCACCGGCCCGCCGCGAGACGCAGACGGCCCTGCAGACGGCGCTGGCCGGTGCCGAGCGCCGTTTCGCGCTGCTCACCGACTGGCTCTTCTCGCCCCCAACAGGGTTTTCGGCGCACCTCAGCGACGAACTTCACGCCTTGCAGCGCACGACGCTTCGCAACACCCTGAAGGCGCAGCGGCGCCTCGTGTCGAGCGCCGATTTTTCATCGATGACCGCACCGGGCCAGTCCCCCGGTGCCAAAGGAGATTCCGAATGATGTCTGCCCAGGATGACCTGATCGGCCACCAGGCCCCCGCGCCGTTCGCGCAGCGCGCCGGCAACGGCGATGCGCGCTTCACAGAGCGCTATTGGTACACGCTGCACCCCGTCAGCGGCACCGTCGACGGCGTGCCGATGATCGTCGACATCGGCATGGGCTACTACCCCAACAAGGGCGTGATGGACGTGTTTGCGGGTATCACCGTGGGGCGCCACCAGCACAACTTCCGGGCTTCCAGGGCCCTGGGTGCCACGCCGCTGGAAGCCGGCGCCGGGCCCTTGCGCATCGAGGTGCTCGAGGGCATGAAGCGGCATCGGCTCACCCTGGCGGACAACGCCTCGGGCTTCAGTTTCGCGCTCGACTTCGAAGCCAGCTTCCCTGTCGCGCAGGAAAAGCAGAACTTTCGTGAGCGCAAGGGCGTGGTCGAGGAGGACATGGTCCGCATCTCGCAGTTCGGCCGCTGGCGCGGGTGGTTTGCGCTCGACGGCACGCGACACGAAGTGACGCCGCAGGCCTGGTGGGGCCAGCGCGACCATTCCTGGGGAATCCGCTCCGAAATGCGCACCGACGAGGCGGCGCCACCGGTGCAGCAGCACAGCGGATTCTTCTGGACCTGGTCGATGTTGCAGTTCGAGGACCTGGGCATCTCCATCTTCTTGAAGGAGCGCGAGGCCGGCAAGCCGCATTACCTGTCCGCCTCCGAGTTCGTCCGCGCCGCCGACGGCAGCGTGACGCACCGCGAAGCGGTCAACGTGACGCACGACCTGGAATGGGTGGATGACCCCCTGGGCCAGACCCTGTCGGCCGGGAGCTTCACGCTCGAATTCGCGGAAGGACCAGCGCGCACCGTGCGGATGGAAGGGCTGGAGGCCAGGTTCTATCTGAAGGGCGGGCTCTACGGCGGCTTCAACGGCTGGAACCACGGTGACAGCAAGGGCGCCTACCATTGCGAGCACGACGTCTGGGCCCTGGACGATGCAGCCGTGCGTGCCAAGGCACGTACGCTCGGCGACCACGTGGTGCGCGCCACATGCGACGGCCGCACCGGCGTCGGCATCAGCGAATATGGCGTGGCGCAGGGTTATGCCCGTTACCCCGGGCCGCAGAAACACCCGGCGCTCTGAGTCGAAAGAAAGATCGGCAGGAACTCACATGCAGATGACGCAGGCCCTCACCCGTGCCGTGCAGACCCGGCGCAATCACACGGCCACCATCTTTGCCGGCCGCAAGCGCACGTGGAGCGAGATCGGGCGGCGCGTGCCGCGCGCCGCCGCGGGATTCCGGGCGCTGGGGCTCGCGCCCGGAGACCGGCTGGGCATCCTCGCGCTGAACAGCGACAACTACATCGAGACGTTCTTCGCCGCCGCCTGGGCCGGGTTGGTGCTGGTGCCCCTCAACACGCGCTGGGCCGTGCCGGAAAACATCTACGCGCTCGACGACGCGCAGTGCAAGGCGCTGATCGTCGACGACGCCTTCGTCTCTCAGGTTCCGCAACTGCTGGCCGGACACGCGATGCCCATCGTGATCCACGCGGGTGAAGGCGAGGCGCCGGCGGGCATGCCGGGCTATGAAGCGCTGATCTCCGGCACGCCGCCGATGGCCGACGAATGCGGCAGGGACGACGAACTGTGCGGCATCTACTACACCGGCGGCACCACGGGCAATCCCAAGGGCGTGATGCTGTCGCACAAGAACTTCGTCTCGGCTTCCGTGAACTGGATCGCGACGCTGCATTTCAGCGAAGACACGGTGTACATGCACTCGGCGGGCCTGTTCCATCTGGCCGGATGCTCGCCGGCCATCGCGCTCACGCTGGCCGGCGGTACGCATGTGTGCCTGGCCAAGTTCGATGCCGTGCTGGCGTTCGAGGCCATCCAGGCGCACCGCGTCAACTACTGCCTGTTCGTGCCGACCATGGTGAACATGATGGTGAACCA
>SEGN01000397.1 GCA_004211245.1 Variovorax sp. | reverse complement strand
ACCTTGGAACGGCGTGAGCAACGCTTGTCCAATCGGTCTTCGACAAGGATCTCTCGCAGACTCCGGCCAACCCCTCACCGCCACGTGATCTGCGCATCCTTCGGATAGCTCACCGTGTAATCCGCCGCCACGCGCGCGCTCTGTCCAGGCGCCAGGTCCAGGCGCCACATCGCCATGCCCGGCTGCCTGTTCCACTCGCGCTCGGCCGGCTGCGGCGCGAAGGTCGCGGTCACCTTGACCTTGTCGTCGACCGACACCGGTGCGGCTTCGAGCACCTGCACCGCGATCGGCGTGCGATGCCGGTTCTCGATCACATAGCCGCGCTGCAGCTGGCGTTCGGCGCGCACGCCGACGAAGCCGGTCTCGCCGCGGTTGTCGCGCTCGGGCTCGGCCTGCACACGCACCAGTTCGTCGCGGCCGAAGGAAAGCGTCAAGCGTGCATCGCCGGGTGGCGCCCACTGGCCGTTGCCGACGAAGGCGCCGTCGCGGTAGAGCTGCAGCGGCCCGGCCGGCCAAACGCCTTGGGGCGGCGCCATGTCGGCGATGAGGAATGCACTGGCGTCGACCTGCGGGCTGGTGCGCGCGGCCAGGTTCACGGTGTCCTCGGTCTGGCCGAGCGCCATGCTCACGCGCTGGCCGCTCGAAGGCACGTCGATCGCGTTCGGCACGCTGAACTCGGTTGCAAAGCTGTTGTGAAACACGCTCACGTCGAACAGCGGCTCCTGGCGTGCGGCCATGTCGGCCATCACGGACGGAGCGGGGGCGGGCGCCATGGCCATCTTCGCGCTCTCGTTGAGGCGGCGGTCGCGTTGCGGCTCGACGATGCCGATGCGCCACGGGCTGGGAAGCCGGCCGGTGGTCTCGCGCCGGGGCTGGCCGGTGGAGAGCACCAGCTTCACGCCGCGCCAGTCTTCGCCGGTCGACTGCGCCACCAGCGCCTGGCGCTCCAGTCGCAGCCGGCGCGTGCCGGTGTCGAGCATCGCGCGGTAGGCCGGCGTCCAGCCCGGGCCCGCGACCTGGTAGCTCAGGCGCACGTCGGCATCGCGCGTGGCGGCCAGCGTGACGGTCACGCTCACGACATTGCCGCCGTTGCCCTGCGAGCGAGCGCGCTCCGCGAGCATCGGTGCGAGCTGCTTGTCGAGTTCGGACTGGCGGCGCTTGAGTTGATGCTGCTTCTGCAGCGAGTCCTGTCCGGTGCGGCGCAGCGCGTCGGCCATCGCGGTCACGCCTTTCGCATCGGGCGCGGCGCGGACGCCGGCCGATGCATCGCCACCACCGCCCTGGGTGGCAATGCCTTTGAGGTAGCCGGTGACGAGATTCAATGCGTCCGTCTCGGACTGCAGCGCCGCCTTCTGGTCTTCCAGTTCGCGGATGCGCCCGTCGAGCGCATGGGTGCCGCAGGCGGTCGACTGCGCGCGCGGCTCGGTCAGCACGGCCGTCTCGCCCAGCCGCACCGAAGCATCGGCCATCACCTGGAGGCTCTGCACGTCCAGGCCTGCCGGCAGGCAGGTGAAGGTGAGCGACTTGCTGCCCGCCGCGACGCGCGCCATGCGCTCCACCGTGGCGCTGCCCGGGTAGACCTTGACCTGGGTGATGCGTGATTCGGTATTGGCCTGTGCGGTCAAGGCGATCAACGACAGCAAGGCCAGCGCAGCGTGGCGAAACGGGGGAAGGGGCAGCATGGTGGTTCCCGTGAGGGCTCGTGAAGTGATGACCCGGGGTGATACGGCGGGCGCGTGCAAACCGGGTTAAAGCGGTTGCTGTCGCGCATGCAACTGCTTCGCCGACAGCGGTCACGCGAGCGACCTTCCTCAAGTTCCGGCTTGCCTAGAGTGGCCCGAATCACCTCAAGGAACCGCCAATGCTCGACACGCTGCAAGCCATCAACGCCACTGCCGCCTTCAACCGCTGGGCCGGCTTCAAGGTTACGCAGGCGGGGAAGGGCGAGGCCGAACTTCGCATGGACTTTCGTGCCGACGACATGGGCCAGTACGCCGGTTTCCTGCATGCGGGGCTGATCGGCGCGATGCTCGACACGGCTTGCGGTTTCGCGGCGGCCACGGTGTCGGGCCATGTGCTGGCATCGCATTTCTCGGTCAACTGCCTGGCGCCGGCGGTGGGCCGCGCCTTCGTGGCACGCGGCCGCGTGGTCAAGGCGGGACGCAAGCAGGTGTTCGCGATCGCCGAGCTGTTCGCCGAGGGCTTAGGGGATGTCGAGCCCAAGCTGGTGGCCACGGGCAGCGCGATCCTGGTGCCGGTGGAAGCGCCGCCTGCTGCCGCTACCGCTTGAGTCCGAACAGCGGCCGCAGCCAGGCCACGCGGCGGATCAGCCCGTCGGTCAGCGCCCAGCAGCCGAGCACGGTCAGCGCCACCAGCAGCACGGGCTCCAGCACCGGCCCGAGTTGCAAGGGTGCCAGCGCGACCACGGCCACGATGATCAATGTCTGGTGCAGGATGTACCAGGGGTAGACCGATTCGTTGGCCCAGGCCAGCCGCGGCCAGGGCCGGTTCAGGTGGTGGTGTGCGAAGCCGAGGATCGCGGCGATCGCGGTCCAGAGGTACAGCGCGCGCAAAACGCCGGAGCGGGAGACGAGGTAGCCGATGAGGCACGCCGAGGCCGCCAGCAGCGCGATCCGCCGCAACCGGGCGAGCGCGTTCCAGACGCCTGCGTCCACGCCGAGCCAGTGGCCGTACAGGAACACGGTGAAGTACAGCGCGTGCAGATACCAGTCGCCCACCAGCGCATGCGTGGCGGGAAAACG
>SEGN01000396.1 GCA_004211245.1 Variovorax sp. | reverse complement strand
CTTCGAGGTGCAGGCACACCGTGTGGAACACCGATTCGCCCGCGCGCAGGTCGAGCCAGGCCGCCACGTCGGTCGACGCCGCGATGCGCTCCGACGCCACCAGCTGGAAGCCGTAGTCGTGGCCGCGTGCACGGATCTCGCTTGCGATGTTGGCGATCTGCAGCAACGTCGACTGCGGCTTGTCCTCCGCCACGAAACTGCCGACGCCGGCCACCCGCCGGATGCGGCCCTGCTCGACCAGCTCGCGCAGGGCGCGGTTCACCGTCATGCGGGCCACGCCAAACTGCGCGACCAGTTCGTGCTCCGACGGCAGCCGGTGGCCGGCCGGCCAGGAGCCGTCCTGGATGCGGCGCGCGATGTGTTCCTTCACCTGCGCATAGAGCGCGAGCTCGGGCTTGCGGGCGGCGGCAGTGGTCATCGCAGCGCCGGTCTTCAATGCTCCGCGCTCGCCATCGACTCGGCGCGGATCTCTTCCGTCAACCGCGCCTTGATTTCCATGAACTCGGGCGAGGTCTTGATCGTGTAGTGGCGCGGGTGCGGAAAGTCGACCGCGATCTCGGTCTTGATGCGGCCCGGCCGCGCGCTGAAGACGGCCACGCGGTTCGCCATGAAGATCGCCTCGTCGATGTCGTGCGTGACGAAGAGCACCGTCTTCTGCGCCGATTCCCAGATGCCGAGCAGCAGCTCCTGCATCAGCACGCGGGTCTGGTTGTCGAGCGCGCCGAAGGGCTCGTCGAGCAGCAGCATCTTCGGGTCGTTGGCGAGTGCGCGGGCGATCGCCGTGCGCTGCTGCATCCCGCCCGACAGCTGCTTGGGGAAGTGCTGCTCGAAGCCGCGCAGCCCGACCTTGGCGATGAAGAAGTCGCTGCGCTCCTTCTGCTCGGCTTCGGACATGCCGCGCTCGCGCAATCCGAAGCGGATGTTCTGCGCAATGGTGAGCCACGGAAACAGCGTGTAGCTCTGGAACACCACGCCGCGGTCGGCGCCCGGGCCCTGGATGGCCTGGCCGTCGAGCAGCACCTGTCCCGTGGTCGGGAAGTCGAGCCCCGCGACGATGCGCAGCAGCGTCGACTTGCCGCACCCCGAGGGGCCGAGGATGGTGACGAAGTCGTTTTCCCGGACCTCGAAGTCGATCGGCTGCAGCGCCTGTGTGCGCTGGCCTTTCGCGCCGTCGAAGATGCGCGAGACGCCCTGGATGGAAAGCTGGTTCTGCATCAGATCGTGCTCCAGGCAAACAGCTTGCGGTTGAGCGCCTTGAACGCGAAGTCCGACACGAGGCCAATGATCCCGATCACGATGATCCCGAAGATGATCTGCCCGGTGTTCAGGAGCGCCTGGCTGTCGGTGATCATGTGGCCGATGCCCGAGGACGAGCCGATCAGCTCCGCCACGATCACGTAGGTCCAGGCCCAGCCGAGCACCAGGCGCAGCGTCTCCGCGATGCCCGGTGCCGCGCCGGGGATCAGCACTCGTTTAACGATGCCGCCGCTGTTCGCGCCGAGTGTGTACGCAGCTTCGACCAGGTCCTTTCGCGCACCGCCCACGATGACCGCGACCATCAGGATGATCTGGAACACCGAGCCGATGAAGATCACCAGCAACTTCTGCGTTTCGCCGATGCCGGCCCACAGGATCAGCAAGGGAATGAACGCCGACGCCGGCAGGTAGCGGCAGAAGGACACGAAGGGCTCGAAGAAAGCCTCCACCGGCTTCCACGCGCCCATCGCAATGCCGAGTGGCACGGCGACCAGCGACGCGAGGATGAAGCCGCCGAACACGCGCCACACCGTCATGCCGATGTCGTGGATAAAGTTGTATTCGGTGAAGAGCAGGTACCCCTCCTTCACCATCGTCACCGGGCTCGCGAGGAAGGTCGGCGACACGAAGCCGCCCAAGGTGAAGAAGGCCCACACCAGCACGAACAGGATGAAAAAGCCGACGCCGAGCAGCCAGCGCGCGCGGCTGCTCACGGGCTCCAGCGGGCCCAGGGGGCGGGTGTGCGCCATGGGCCGCTCTTACTTGATGTACGAAGCGTCGAAGGTCACCGCGAGGTTGTCGGGCGCCTTGCGGATCACGCCGGCCTCGAGCAGGATCTTCTCGGCGTCCTTCATGAAGGCGGTCAGTTCACCCGCGAAGAACTTCTGGTTGGCGGCCTTGTCCTGCCAGCGCAGGTAGGCCGACGACTTGGCGAACTGTTCGCCGCTCTGCTTGACGGCCGAGCCCATGATCTCGTTGGCCTTGGCAGGGTCCGACTTGATCATCTCGAGGGCTTCGAAGTAGGATTTGGTCAGCGCCTGCGCCGCCTTGCCGTTCGCGGCGAGCCACTTGGGCGCGCAGCCGACCGTGTCCATCACCATCGGATAGTCGAGCGTGGTCGCGAGGATCTTGCCGGCGGCCGGGTTGGCGCGCACGGTCGAGAGGTACGGCTCGTAGGTCATCGCGGCGTCGTTCTGGCCTGCGACGAAAGCGGTGGCAGCGGGTTGCGGCTCCAGCGACACCAGCTTCACGTCCTTCAACGTCATGCCGTTCTTGCTGAGCATCCAGGCCAGGCCGAAGTACGGCGCGGTGCCCGGCGCGCTCACGCCGATGCTCTTGCCCTTGAGGTCGGCGAAGCTCTTGATGTCGTTGCGCACGGCCAGGCCGTCGGCGCCGTAGGACTTGTCCATCTGGAAGATCTGCACGATCGGCACGCCGTTGGCATTCCACGCGACGTGCGTCTCGACCGTGGTGGCCGCGCACTGGATCGCCTCGGAAGCGAGCGCGAGGTG
>SEGN01000395.1 GCA_004211245.1 Variovorax sp. | reverse complement strand
GTGGTGCAGGAGCTCGTGTCGATGATCCAGACGCAGCGCGCCTACGAAATGAATTCGAAGGCGATCCAGACCAGCGACCAGATGCTTCAAAAGTTGGGCCAGCTGTGATCCTTCGTTCATTTCAACTGCTGCTGGCCCTGGCCGCGCTCGCGCTGGCCACCGGCTGCAGCACCCTCGCCAACACGCCCAAGGTCGACATGCCGTCGACCGTCGCGCCGGTGCCGGTCGCCAACGGTGCGGCCCAGCCGCCGCGCGCGGCCACCGGCAGCCTGTTCCACGCGGTGCGCTACCGCCCGCTGTTCGAGGACCGGCGTGCCCGCATGGAGGGCGACACCGTCACCATCATCATCGTGGAGAACGTGAGCGCGAGCCAGAAGTCCACCTCCACCATCGACAAGAAGAGCGGCATCGACACCAGCATCAGCGCGGTGCCGTTCTTCAAGTCCAATTCGTTCACGCGCGCCAGCGCGGCGGCCGAGTCGGAGCACAACTTCGCCGGCAAGGGTGGCACCGAGAGTGCCAACACCTTCCAGGGCTCGATCACCGCGACGGTGATCGAGGTGCTGCCGAACGGTCACCTCGTCGTCACCGGCGAGAAGCAGATCGGCGTGAACCAGAACGTCGACGTGCTGCGCTTCTCGGGCACGATCGACCCGCGCGCGATCCAGGCCGGCAGCACCGTCAGTTCGATGCAGGTGGCCAATGTGCGCATCGAGTCGCGCGGGCGCGGGGCGCAGCAGGAGGCGCAAGTCATGCCCTGGTTGGGCCGCTTCTTCATGAGCGTCCTTCCCTTCTAGTCACGCGCCATGAAGTCTTCATTCGTTCTTCGCCTGTTTGCGGTCGTCGCGATTGGCGCAGCACTCGTGGCCCCGGCTCATGCCGTGCGCATCAAGGAAATCGCAGCCGTCCAGGGCGTGCGCAGCAACCAGTTGACCGGCTACGGCCTGGTGGTGGGCCTCGACGGCACCGGCGACCAGACCACGCAGATGCCCTACACCACGCAGAGCGTGGCCAACTACCTGCAGCAGCTCGGCATCACGCTGCCGGACAACAAGGCTTCGCAGCTGCAGCTCAAGAACGTGGCGGCGGTGATCGTCACGGCGCAGCTGCCGGCCTTCGCGCAGCCGGGGCAGACGGTGGACATCAACGTCTCGTCGATGGGCAATTCGAAGTCGCTCAAGGGCGGCACGCTGATCGCCACGCCGCTGCGCGGCGCGGACGGCGAGATCTATGCGCTGGCACAGGGCAACCTCGTGATCGGCGGTGCCGGCGCATCGGCGGGTGGCAGCAAGGTCCAGATCAACCACCTGAGCGCCGGCCGGGTGCCGAACGGCGCCCAGGTCGAACGCGCGGTCGCGACGGCGCTGAACGAGGGCGACAGCGTCAACCTCGGCCTGAAGGCGGCCGACTTCGAGACGGCGCGCCGGGTAGCGGCCGCCATCAACACCAAGCTCGGCGGCGGCAGGGCCCGCGCGCTGGACGGCCGCACGGTGCAGGTGCAGGCACCGACCGACGCCAACGCGCGTGTGAGCTTCATCGCCCAGCTCGAGGAGCTGACGCTGGAGCAACCGGTGCCCTCGGCGCGCGTGGTGATCAATGCGCGCACCGGCTCGGTGGTGCTGAACCAGGCGGTGACGCTGGGTCCCTGTGCCATCGCGCACGGCAACCTGTCGATCACGATCAGTTCCACGCCGGTGATCAGCCAGCCCGCCCCGTTCTCGCGCGGCCAGACGGTGGTGGCCGAGCAGGCCAGCATCCAGGTGAAGCAGGAGCCCGGCATCCTGATCCAGGTGCCGAATGCGCCGCTGCTGTCGGACGTGGTGCGCGCGCTCAATGCGCTCGGCGCGACGCCGCAGGATCTGCTGGCGATCCTTCAAGCCATCGAAGCTTCCGGCGCCTTGCACGCCGAACTCGAGGTGATCTGACATGGCCATCTCGCTGTCCACGCCGCAACTGCCGACCAACGCACTCGCCGCAGACGCGCGCTCGCTCGACTCGCTCAAGCTGGCCGCCGGCACGAGCGACCCGAAGGCGATCAAGGAAGCGGCGAAGCAGTTCGAGTCGCTCTTCATGCGCGAGCTGATCAAGAGCATGCGCGAAGCGACGATGAAGTCGGGCCTGATGGACAGCGATGGCGAGAAGCTCGGGACCGACCTGCTCGACCAGCAGTTCGCGGTGCAACTCGCCGGCATGCCCGGTGGGCTGACCGATGCGATCACGCGCCAGCTCACGCAGCAGATGACCGGCAACGCGCGCAGCACCGTGCCGACCGTTTCGCTCGGCGGCGGCGCGACCGCCGTGAACCCGAGCGCGACGCAGAGCGGCTTCGTGTCGCAGCACAACGATGCGGCCGAACGCGTGGCGCAGGCCACCGGCATTCCGGCCGCCTTCATGATCGGCCAGGCCGGCCACGAAACCGGCTGGGGCAAGAGCGAGATCCGCAACGCCGACGGCAGCAACTCGTTCAACCTGTTCGGCATCAAGGCCACGGGCGGCTGGAGCGGCAAGGTCGCGGAGATCACCACCACCGAATACATCGACGGCGAGCCGAAGAAGGTCACGGCCAAGTTCCGCGCCTACAACTCGTTCGAGGAATCGTTCCGCGACTATGCGCGGCTCATCGGCGAGAGCCCGCGCTACGCGCAGGCCCGCGCACAGACCGGCTCGGCCACGGCCTACGCGAGCGAGCTGCAGCGCGCCGGCTATGCCACCGACCCGGCGTACGCAGCCAAGCTGAGCCGCGCCATCAACACCAGCCTGCAGCTGCAGCGGAG
>SEGN01000394.1 GCA_004211245.1 Variovorax sp. | reverse complement strand
ACCTGCAACGACCGCGACCTTGCCGGCGATCATCACGTCGGTCGCGCGCTTGATGCCGTCGACCAGCGACTCGCGGCAGCCGTACAGGTTGTCGAACTTGCTCTTTGTGACCGAGTCGTTCACGTTGATCGCGCGGAACTGCAGGGTGCCCTTGGCCGACATCTCGTTCAGGCGATGCACGCCGGTCGTGGTCTCTTCGGTCACGCCGATGATCTCGGCCGACTTGCGGGTGTACCAGGTCGAATCCAGGGCAAGCTTGGCCTTGATGGCGGCGAAGAGGATGGTCTCTTCCTCGCTGGTCGGCTTGGCCAGCACGCTCAGGTCCTTCTCGGCCTTCTGGCCCAGATGCATCAGCATCGTGGCGTCGCCGCCGTCGTCCAGAATCATGTTCGGGCCTTCGCCCTTCGAACCCTTGGGGCCGAACTCGAAGATCGAGTGGGTGTAATCCCAGTAGTCCTTCAGCGACTCGCCCTTGATCGCGAACACCGGCGTGCCGGCGGCGGCGATGGCGGCGGCGGCATGGTCCTGCGTCGAGAAGATGTTGCACGAGGCCCAGCGCACTTCGGCGCCAAGAGCTTGCAGCGTCTCGATCAGCACGGCCGTCTGGATCGTCATGTGCAGCGAGCCGGTGATGCGCGCACCCTTGAGCGGCTGCGCCTTGGCGAATTCGGAGCGGATGGCCATGAGGCCGGGCATTTCGGTTTCCGCGATGCGGATTTCCTTGCGGCCCCAGGCGGCAAGAGACAGGTCGGCGATCGCCTGGTCGACGGATGCAACAGGGGTGGGCTTGAGAACAGCGCTCATGTGGGACTCCAACAAAACAAGTTTGAAAGGTGCCGCCGTGCGGGGCGAGTCGTCGGGAAAGAATGTCGACTCACCGCCGAGAACAGCGGATGAGCGTGGTTGCGAAGGTGTCCGAGCCTCACGCCTGTTGGCGCTGCAACGCTCCTCGGAACGGCGGATTTTAGCCCAGCCCGGCGATTCGGTGTCCGTCGCTAAAATTGCAGGCTTTGCCCCAGCAGCCTGCGCCGAGACGAGCGCACCGCGCTCTCCCATGTCCTACGCCTCCGAAACCCGCCGCCGTCGCACCTTTGCGATCATCTCCCACCCCGACGCCGGCAAGACCACGCTGACCGAAAAGTTGCTGCTGTTCTCCGGCGCGATCCAGATTGCCGGCTCGGTGAAGGCGCGCAAGGCCTCGCGGCACGCCACCTCCGACTGGATGGAGATCGAGAAGCAGCGCGGCATCTCGGTGGCTTCGTCGGTGATGCAGATGCTGTACCGCGACCACGTGATCAACCTGCTGGACACGCCCGGCCACAAGGACTTCTCGGAGGACACCTACCGCGTGCTCACCGCCGTCGACTCGGCCCTGATGGTGATCGACGCGGCCAATGGCGTGGAAGCGCAGACGCGCCGCCTGATCGAGGTCTGCCGCCAGCGGGACACGCCGATCATCACCTTCGTCAACAAGATGGACCGCGAGGTGCGCGAGCCGCTCGACATCCTGGACGAGATCGAGCGCGAACTCGGCATGCCCTGCGTGCCGATGACCTGGCCCGTGGGCCAGGGCAAGTCGTTCGGCGGCATCATGAACCTGCGCACCCACACCATGACGGTGTTCGATTCGGGCAAGGAGCGACTGCCGCAGGAGTTCGAGACGATCCAGCTCGACAACCGCGACGAACTGATCAAGCGCTTCGGCCGCGAGTTCGAAACCGCGGAGCAGAGCATGGAGCTCGCAGCCGGCGCCTCGCCCGCGTGGGATCGCGAGGCCTTCCTGGCCGGCAAGCAGACGCCGGTGTTCTTCGGTTCCGGCGTCAACAACTTCGGCGTGATGGAAGTGCTGGACGCTTTGGTCGACCTGGCGCCCTCGCCTAAGTCGCGCACCAGCACCACGCTGGTCAACCGGCAGCCGGTCGTCAAGGAGATCCAGCCCGAGGACAAGGACTTCGCCGGCGTGGTGTTCAAGGTGCAGGCCAACATGGACGCCAACCACCGCGACCGCATCGCGTTCGTGCGCATGGCATCGGGCAAGTACACGCCGGGCATGAAGCTCAAGGTGCAGCGCACCGCCAAGGAACTGCGCCCGACCAGCGTCGTCACCTTCATGAGCCAGCGCCGCGAGGCGGTGGAAGAGGCCTACGCCGGCGACATCGTCGGTTTCACCACGCACGGCGGCGTGCAGCTCGGCGACACCATCACCGACGGCGCGTCGCTGCAGTTCACCGGCCTGCCGTTCTTCGCGCCCGAACTCTTCATGACCGTGATCCTGAAGAACCCGCTGCGCACCAAGCAGCTGCAACAGGGCCTCGCGCAACTCGGCGAGGAAGGCGCGATCCAGGTGTTTCGCCCCGAGATGGGCGGCGCGATGCTGCTCGGCGCGGTCGGCCAGCTCCAGTTCGAAGTGGTGCAGCACCGGCTGAAAGCCGAGTACGACGCCGACGTGAAGCTCGAGGGCTGCCAATACACCGGCGCGCGCTGGATCACGGCCGACACGCCGGCCGAGTTGCGCGAATTCGTCAACGCCTACCCCACGCGCATGGCGAAGGACGCGGCCGACACGCTGGCCTACCTTTGCACCTCGCCTTACGACGTGCGCCTGGCGCAGGAGCGCTTCCCCAAGATCCACTTCCACCCGCTGCGCGAGCACGCCGGGCTTGCCTTGCAGACGGCCGGATGATCGCGGTCGCGCAATGGCCCGTGCAGGCGCGGCGCGACCTGATCGGCCTCTTCACGGACATCGACGACACGCTGACGACCGAAGGTGCGATCACG
>SEGN01000393.1 GCA_004211245.1 Variovorax sp. | reverse complement strand
GGCGGGCCGAACACGCCGGGGCCGGCCAGTTGCATGGCACCGTAGCCGAGCCGGCGCACGGTGCGGTTTCCAAGGGTGAAGGTGCCGGCGTTGTCGAGGGGGTTCATGAGGTTTCCTTGCGTTGAAAGCCAGTCTAGGTTTCGGCGCGCTGTGCGATAAGCCGGCACACTCGGCACAGGCTGTGCGGAAATCCAAACAATGAAAGCAAATCTGGGCGATCTCCATGCCTTCGTCGCCGTCGTGCGGGCGAAGGGGTTCAGGGGCGGTGCCCGCCTGAGCGGCGCCAGCGCGTCCGCCGTCAGCGAGGCGGTGCGCCGGCTGGAGGCGCAGCTGGGCGTGCGGTTGCTGAACCGCACCACCCGCAGCGTGCTGCCGACCGAGGCCGGCCAGCGGCTGCTGGAGCGGCTCGGGCCAGCCTTGACCGAAGTGGAGGCAGCGCTCGACGTGGTCAACGGCTTTCGCGACCGGCCCGCCGGCACGCTCAAGCTGAACGTCCCGATCAGCGCATCGCGGCTGGTGCTGCCGGCCATCGTGCCCGGCTTTCTCGCGGCCTACCCCGACATCGTGCTGGAGGTGATCGCCGAAGACAGCTTCGTCGATGTCCTGGCCGCCGGCTGCGACGCGGGCATCCGCTACGACGAGCGCCTCGAGCAGGACATGATCGCCGTGCCGATCGGCCCGCGCGTCCAGCGCTTCGCGACCGCCGCCGCACCGGCCTACCTGGCGCGCCGCGGCCGGCCGGACCATCCGCGCGACCTGCTGGAACACACCTGCATCCGCGGCCGGTTCAGCAGCGGCGTGATGCCGGCGTGGGAGTTCGAGCGCGACGGCGAGACGGTGCGGATCGACCCGGCCGCCAGCCTGATCGTGCGGGCCGGGGAGGCGGTCGAACTGGGCGTCGAGGCCGCGGTTGCCGGCGCCGGCGTCATCTATCTCTTCGAGGACTGGCTGCGGCCGCACCTGGACAGCGGCGCGCTCGAACCCGTGCTCGCGCCCTGGTGGCCGGCGTTCTCCGGCCCGTTCCTGTACTACCCGGGGCGGCGGCTGGTACCGGCGCCGCTGCGGGCCTTCGTCGATTTCGTCAAGGCGTCTGCCCCGTGACGCCGCACGCCGTCTCCGTCCTGCGCGCCGAGCGCCTCGCGCGCAGCGCCAAGCCCTTCATGGCGCGCGGCGGATTCAAGCGCGAGCGCTGCGCGGGCTGCCGGCTGCTGCCCAGCCACTGCATGTGCGCGCTGCGGCCATCGCTCGCCACGCGCGCGGGCATGTGCCTGCTGATGGCCGACATCGAGCCGCTCAAGCCCAGCAACACCGGCTGGCTGGTCGCCGATGTGGTGGCGGATACCTTCGCCTTCGGCTGGTCGCGCACCGAACCCGATCCCGAGCTGCTGGCGCTGCTGGGCGACCCGCAGTGGCAGCCGTATGTGGTGTTTCCGGGGCAGTACGCGGCGCCCGAGCGGGTGGTTCACAGCGTCGACCCCGCGGGCAAGCGCCCGCTGTTCATCCTGCTCGACGGGACGTGGTCCGAGGCGCGCAAGATGTTCGGCAAGAGCCCGTACCTGAACGCACTCCCGGTGCTGAGCCTGGCGCCCGACCGGCCATCGCACTACCGGCTGCGCCGCTCCGGCCGCGACGACCACCTCTGCACCAGCGAGGTGGCAGCGCTGTGCATGACGCTGGCCGGCGAGACGGCGGCCGGGCACACCCTCGAAGCCTACCTGGGGGTATTCACCCATCACTACCTCCTGGCCAGGAATCAGCTTCCCATCGATCAGGGCGGCGCAGCGCACGAGCGGTTGCTTGCATTGTCCAGGCGTGTATCGAATACGGTCATTATTTAACCGTGTATCGAATACGCAACTTGCTGAAAAGTTGCGTATACAGTAAATTGCAGTTATTCATATCGAATACGCAACAAAATGACCACTCCGCTCGAACTGGCCCAGCGACTGGAGGCCGCCCGCACGGCCAGCGGACTGACCCTGCAGGCGTTGACGGAGCAGGCTGGCGTCAGCCGCCAGGCGCAGCCCGGCCTGCCGCCGATCCTGCGCTTCGCCGCCGACGAGGCCTATGCCCGGCAGCCCTGGGACGAGGCCGACGTGCTGTCGGAGTCCATGCGTGCGGACGACCCGGCGCAGCAGCAATCGTTCTGGCTCGACGTGACGCGGCCCGAATTCAACACGGTGCGCGGCAGCAAGGGCGACTGGGAGCTGCCGCCGTTCTTCCAGAACTTGCTGCCCGAAGGCGTGTTCCGCCGTTTTGTGGCCGAGGAGGCGCGGATCGATCCGATGGACCACATGGCGATGATCGCGGCCTGCGGCAAGAACCTGCCGGGCGCCGTCACGGCCGAATGGGAGAACATCTCCCGCGACACGCTGCAGCGCCTGATCACGCAGAACCAGGACGCGCTCGAGGCCACGGTGTGGGCCGAGCCGTTCCAGGACGCACTGTCGATCTCCGGCGTGCAGCCGAAAATCGGCGTCAACAAGGATGCCGAAGGCCGCTTCGTCGGTCGCACGTCGCGCGGCGAGGCCGCCATCATCGCCAAGCTGCCATCGCCCGAGTACGCGCGCATGCCGCAGCTGGAAAGCCTGAGCATGGGCCTCGCCCGGCTGGCCGGTGTCGATGTCTGCGAGTTCGAGCTGGCGCCGATGTCGGCGCTGGCCGCACCGCACCGCTACGACCTGGGCGACGAACTGGCCGGGCAGTTCCTGGCGGTGACCCGCTTCGATCGTGGCCCTCGGGGCTCGAAGGTTCATTTCGAAGACTTCGCCCAGGTCTTCGGCAGGCCGCCCGAGCAGAAGTACGCCGAGTCGTACCTCGCCATCGCCGCCGTCCTGCTGGGCCTGCCGCGGTGCGGCGAGGCTGCCGTCCACGAACTGCTGCGCCGCATCGAGGTCAACGAACTGCTCGGCAATGCGGACATGCACCTGAAGAACCTGGGCCTGCTCTACCGTGACCGCCACCACGCCGAGCTGGCACCGGCCTACGACATCACCTCGACCCTGCTCTACAACGGCGCGCGCGGTCACGCCCTGCGGCTGATGCCGGACGGCGATGCTGCCGATCGCCAGCACGCGGCGCCGATCTTCAACCCGACGCGGCTGCAGGCGTTCTGCAACGCGCTGGGCCTGCAGGTCGCCGGTGCCGCGAAAGTCCTGCGCGACGTGGCGGCCGAAGCCGCCCGGCAGTGGCTGGCGCCCATCCTGGTCAGCGGCCTCACGCCCACGCAGAAGCGCCAGTTGCTCACGCGTGTGGCGAGCCACCCGCACCTGGACCAGGCGATCCGGCGGCTGCGGCAGCCGGCGCTGCGGGAGGCCTGGGACGAGGCTGTGCGGGGTGCTGAGTCCAGCGCGAGGGATCCGCGAACCATCCCGCCAGAAAGTCGATGAGCGTGCGCAGCGCCGCACTCATCTGCCTGCGCGACGCGTAGATGCCGTGCACGCCCAACGCTTGCGGCACGCAGTCGGGCAGCAGCGGCACGAGCCGGCCCTGCGCGATGAGGGGGGCGGCGGCGTAGAGCGGCTGCAGCGCGATGCCGGCACCCTCCACCGCGGCAGCGAGCAGCACTTGCGTTTCATTGGCGCTCAGGTTGCCGCTCACAGGCACGGCAATGCGCTCGTGCCGGCCATCGGTATTCTTCTGCTCGAACTCCCACAGGCTCTTGCCGAAGTAGGAGTAGGTCAGGCAGTTGTGAATGGCCAGCTCCTGCGGCGTGTGCGGCGCACCGTGCGCAGCCACCCAGCCGGGTGATGCGCAGACCACGGAAGCGCACTGCGCAAAAGGCCGCGCAATGAGGTTCGGGTCGATGTCGTTCGTGATGCGGATGGCCAGATCGATCCGTTCTTCGACCAGATTGACGGCGCGTGCACCGATCTGCAGGTCGATGGCGACCTTCGGATGGCGCTGCAGGTAGGCGGCCACGGCGGCGGCGAGCACCACCTCGGCCAGCGACTGCGAGCACGCGATGCGCAGCAGGCCGGCCGGCACGTCTTCACCGGATGCAGGGGCGACGGCCATGTCGCTCGCCGCCTCGAGCATGCGCTGGCAACGCGTCAGCGTTTCCTCGCCTGCTGGCGTGAGGCTCACGCGGCGCGTCGTGCGATGCAGCAGCCGTGCGCCGGCCCAGCTTTCCATCTCGGCGAGATAGCGCGAGACCATCGGTCGTGACATCTCCAGCGCCTCGGCGGCGCCGGTCAGGCTGCCGCGCATGACGATGGTTGCGAACACTTCGGCGGCGGTGAGACGGTCCATCGATTGCGTCGATCAAAGTAACAAAGATGACCATTTTGCGGTCTTTATTGATCGGTTCATGAAACATACGATCGAAGCCTGATCACTCACAAGGACACACCATGAGCCACATCGCCATCCTCGGCATCACCGGCCGCGCCGGGTCGCGCATCGCCAACGAACTGCTGCAGCGCGGCCACAGGGTGACCGGCATCGCACGCCACGTTGCCGGCGTGGCGCCGCGCGAAGGTCTCACCGTGCAGGCCGGCGATGCCACGAAAGGCGACGCACTCGCGCCGCTGCTGCGCGGCCATGACGCCATCGTCAGCGCAACGCGCTTCGACGGCGGCAGCGATGCCGCCACCTTGATTGCCGCTGCGAAGCAGGCCGGCGTGCCGCGCCTGCTGGTGGTCGGCGGCGCCGGCAGCCTCGAGGTGGCGCCCGGCGTGGCGGTGGTCGATACGCCGAACTTCCCGGCCGCCTACAAGGCCGAGGCGCTCGCGGGGCGGGCGTTCCTCGAAGGGCTGCGCGGGGAGCGCGAACTCGACTGGACCTTCATTTCCCCTTCGGC
>SEGN01000066.1 GCA_004211245.1 Variovorax sp. | reverse complement strand
GGCCAGGACATCGCCGGGCGCAACTACTACCGCCCGACCTCGGACAAGGCCCGCGCCAAATACGACAAGCAGTTCCCCAAGCTCACGCTGTTCACGATCGATCAGGCATTCGGCGGCTGGGCCAGCGCCGACAAAGCCCACTTCGCCGATGGCGGTTCCTTCGACCAGATCTACACCGCCAAGCTGAAGTAAGCGCCGGATGACTGTTCTCCTGATTGCAGGCAGCCCCTCGGCGCCGTCCCGCTCGACCGCCTTGCTCGAAGCAGTGGGTGAGCGACTGGCCCGCCGGGGCGCGCGCATCGAGCGCATCGCCGTGCGCGGCCTGCCGGCACAGCCGCTGTTGCTGGCCGAGTGGGCGCATCCGGCCGTGGCGCAGGCCATCGAACAGGTCGCCCGTGCGCGGGTCGTGGTGGTGGCCACGCCCGTCTACAAGGCGGCCTACAGCGGCGTGCTGAAAGTGTTCCTCGACCTGCTGTCGCAGGGCGCACTCAAGGGCAAGACCGTGCTGCCGTTGGCCACGGGCGGCAGTCCGCACCACATGCTGGCGCTCGACTATGCGCTGCGCCCGGTGCTGCAGGCGCTCACCGCCCGCCACATCCTGCCCGGTGTGTACGCCACCGATTCGCAGATCAGCCTGACGCCGGATGGTGCCTACCGTGTGCACGACGAACTGAGCCACCGGCTCGACGATGCGGCCGAAGTGCTGGTCGCCGAAGGCCTGAAGCTGCCGGCCACACACGGTTTCGAGCCGGTGCACTTCTCCCGGGTGCGATGTAGCGTCTGACCGGCCTCGCCTGCTTCGCCGCACCCGAGCGGCTCCGTCTCCCGATCCCTTGCTGTCCCGCTTCCTTGCCGCCCCTCGTGCGGTGCGGGGCAGCGCATGCCTGAAAGACCTCCATGACCTCCTCACCGATCTCCCGCCGCCGCCTGGTTCAGGGCGCGGCTGCCGCCATCGCCTTGCCATCGTTCGGCGCCCTGGCGCAGGCGCCGCGCACGCTGCGCGTCGGCAACCAGAAGGGCGCGCTCAGTGTGCTCAAGGGCCGCGGCACGCTCGAGAAGCGCCTCGCGCCACTCGGCGTCGCCGTCAGCTGGACGGAATTCAACGCCGGCCCGGTGCAGCTCGAGGCGCTGAATGTCGGCTCGATCGACTTCGGCGACGTCGGCGAAGCGCCGCCGATCTTCGCGCAGGCGGCCGGCGCGCCGCTGGCCTATGTGGCGGCCACCGTGCCGCGCCCCGGCGCCGAGGCGGTGCTGGTGCCGAAAGACTCCACCCTCCGCAGCGTCGCCGACCTCAAGGGCAGGAAGATCGCGCTCAACAAGGGCTCCAACGTTCACTACTTCATCGTCAAGCTGGCCGAGAAGGCCGGCCTGCGCTACGGCGACCTCCATCTGGTGTTCCTCGCGCCGCCGGATGCGCGCGCCGCCTTCGAGAAGGGCTCGATCGACGCCTGGGTGATCTGGGATCCGTTCCTCGCCGCGGCCGAACTCACGCTCGGCGCGCGCGTGCTGGCCGACGGTCAGGGCGTGGTCGGCAACCGCGGTTATTACTTCTCGTCGCTGCCTTACGTGGCGAAGAACGCCGACGTGCTGAAGCTCGTCATCGAGGAAATCGACAAGGTCGACCAGTGGGCCGTCGCCAACCAGAGCGCGTATGCCGGGGAGCTGTCGACGCTGTGGGGCCTGCCCAAGCCCGTGGCCGACCTGTCGGTCGGGCGCGCGGCTTACGGCACCGGGCCGATCACCCGCGCGATCCTCGGCGAGCAGCAGCAGATTGCCGACACGTTCTTCGACCTGAAGCTAATTCCGAAAAAGATCAACTTGCTGGAGGCCGCGGGCGCGGGCGTGGCATGAAGCGCAGGGACTTGCTTCAACTGTTGGCCGTGACCGCGAGTGCCTGGTCTGTCGGCGGTCCGATCGCGCTTGCGCAACCTGCACGCGCGGCCGAAGCGCCGCTGCCGCAACTTCGCATCGGCTACCAGAAATCGGCCGCGAACCTGGTGATCGTCAAGCAGTCCGGGTGGCTCGAAAAGCGCTACCCGGCGACGAGGATTGCCTGGATCGAGTTTCCGGCCGGTCCGCAACTGCTGGAGGCATTGGCCGTCGGCAGCCTGGAGTTCGGTCTGACGGGCGATGCGCCGCCCGTGTTCGCGCAGGCGGCCGGCAAGGACCTGGTGTATGTCGGCGCGGAGCCGCCCAAGCCCGACAGCTCGGCCATTCTCGTGCTGAAGGACTCGCCGCTGCGCACGCTGGCCGACCTGCGCGGCAAGAAGATCGCGCTGCAGAAGGGCTCGAGTGCGCACTACCTCCTGGTTCGCGCGGTGGAGAAGGGTGGGCTGAAGTGGAGCGACATCCAGCCCATCTACCTGACCCCGGCCGATGCGCGCGCGGCGTTCGAGCGCAAGAGCGTCGACGCCTGGGCCATCTGGGACCCGTTCTATGCCGCGACCGAACTGGCCATCCAGCCGCGGGTGCTCAGCAACGGGCACGGCCTGTCGGGCAACAACTCCTTTTATCTGGCGTCGCGCGGCTTCGCCGAACAACACGGCTCCGTGGTCGCGGCGCTGTTCGAGGAACTCACGCGCGCCGACCGCCTGGTACAGCAGGACCGCGCCACGGCGATCAAGCTCATCGCCGATTTCAGCGGCCTTGACGCGGGCGTCGTGAGTCTTTTTCTGCAGCGCCGTCCGCCGTCGCCGGTGGGCCCGATCCAGCCAGCGACGGTGCGCGACCAGCAACGCGTGGCCGACGCCTTCCGGCAGCTCGGACTCATTCCCAAACCCGTCGACGTCGCGCAGGTCGTGTGGCGGCCGACCCAACTCTGAGGAACAGGCGATGAATGTTTTCTGGTTTCTGCCCACCCACGGCGACAGCCGCTACCTCGGCACCACCGAGGGCGCGCGCCCGGTCGACCTGGCCTACCTGCAGCAGATCGCCGGCGCGGCCGACAACCTCGGCTACGAAGGCGTGTTGATCCCGACCGGCCGTTCCTGCGAAGACCCTTGGGTGATCGCGTCCAGCCTGATCGGCGCGACGCGACGGTTGAAGTTCCTGGTCGCCGTGCGACCGGGCCTGCACCAGCCAAGCCTCGCTGCCCGCATGGCAGCGACCTTCGACCGGCTCTCGGGCGGGCGCGTGCTGGTCAACCTCGTCACCGGCGGCGATCAAAGCGAGCTGGAAGGCGACGGCGTGTTCCTCGACCACGCGGCGCGCTACGAGCAGTCGGCCGAGTTCATCCGGATCTGGCGCGAGATCATCGCGCGCAGCCACGATGGCCGCGGCTTCGACTACGAAGGCAAGCACCTGAGCGTGAAAGGCGCGAAGCTGCTGTTCCCGCCGACGCAGCAACCGTATCCGCCCGTCTGGTTCGGTGGCTCGTCGGAAGCCGCGCATGAACTCGCGGCCGAACAGGTCGACACCTACCTGACCTGGGGCGAGCCGCCCGCCGACGTCGCGAAGAAGATCGCCGACGTCAAGGCACGCGCGGCCCGCAAGGGCCGCAGCGTCAAATTCGGCATTCGCCTGCACGTCATCGTGCGCGAGACGCAGGACGCTGCATGGCAGGCGGCGCAAGACTTGATCAGCCGTGTCGACGACGAGACCGTGGTCCGCGCGCAGGCGGCCTTCGCAAGGATGGATTCGGTCGGCCAGCGCCGCATGGCCGCGTTGCATGCCGGGGGTGCCCGGCGCAAGCGCGCAGACCTCGAAATCTCGCCCAACCTCTGGGCCGGCGTCGGGCTGGTGCGCGGCGGTGCAGGCACGGCGCTGGTGGGCGATGCGAAGACGGTGGCGGCGCGCATCGAGGAGTACGCCGCACTCGGCCTCGACAACTTCATCTTCTCGGGCTACCCGCACCTCGAAGAGTCGTACCGCTTCGCGGAGCTGGTGTTCCCGCTGTTGCCGCGCAAGCAGCGCCCGGGTTTGCCCGGCCAGACATTGACCGGCCCGTTCGGTGAAGTCGTCGCCAACCTCGACGCGCCGTCGCGCCTCGTCTCCCAAAGTTGAGAGCCGCTATGACCGAACAAGTCCAAACAATGCCGGCCGCGGCGCCGTCCTTCGGCTCGCTGCGCGGCTTCGGTGTCAGCGTTGCGAAGCGCCTGGTGCCCTGGATCGTGCCCGTCACGCTCATCGTCGTGTGGCAGATCGCCTCGTCGCGCGGATGGCTGTCGACGCGCGTGCTGCCGGCGCCGCTCGACGTGGTCAAGGCCGCCTGGACGCTGACTGCCTCGGGCGAGCTCTGGACGCATGTCAAAGTGAGTGCGGGCAGGGCGCTTGCGGGACTGGCCATTGGTGGCGGGCTCGGGCTGGCGCTGGGGCTCCTGACCGGCTCGGTCAAGTTCTTCGAGACGCTGTTCGACTCGACCATCCAGATGGTGCGCAACATTCCCGCGCTGGCGCTCATCCCGCTCGTCATCCTCTGGTTCGGCATCGACGAGACGGCCAAGCTGTTCCTCATCAGCGTGTCGGTGTTCTTCCCGATCTACCTCAACACCTTCCATGGCATCCGCAACGTCGATCCGCAGCTCATCGAAATGGGCCGCACCTATGGCCTGTCGCGCTGGCAGCTGTACAGGGAGGTGATCCTGCCGGGCGCGCTGTCGTCGATCCTCGTGGGGCTGCGTTTTTCGCTGGGCCTCATGTGGGTGATCCTGATCGTGGCCGAAACGATTTCGGCGCAGGCCGGCATCGGCTACCTCACGATGAATGCCCGCGAGTTCCTGCAGACCGACATCGTGCTGGTGGGCATCCTGCTCTACGCGCTGCTCGGCAAGCTGGCCGACCTGTTCGCCCGCGGGCTGGAGCAGTGGTGGTTGCGCTGGCACCCCGGATATCAAAAGAAAGGCGCCTGAGCAATGACGAACGACACAACTCCCGTCACCGGCGGCGTCAGGCTCGAAGTCCGCGGCGTCCACAAGCGCTACGGCACGCGCGAGGTGCTGCGCAACGCGCAGCTCACCATCGAGCCAGGCCAGTTCATCGCGATCGTGGGGCGCAGCGGCTGCGGCAAGAGCACGCTGCTGCGACTGGTTGCCGGGCTCGAGGCGCCGTCCCAAGGCTCGCTCGCGACGGACGGGCGTGCCGTCGACGGACTGCACGACGACACCCGGATCATGTTCCAGGAGGCGCGTCTGCTGCCCTGGCGTCGCGTGCTGGACAACGTGACGCTGGGCCTGCCCGCGGCGCTGCGCGAGCGCGGCCGCGAGGTGCTGGCGCAGGTCGGCCTGGCCGACCGCGAAGGCGAGTGGCCGGCACGCCTGTCGGGAGGCCAGCGCCAACGTGTGTCGCTGGCCCGCGCGCTGGTGCACCACCCGCGGCTCCTGCTGCTCGACGAGCCGCTGGGCGCGCTCGATGCGCTGACGCGCATCGAAATGCACCGTCTGATCGAGGACCTGTGGCAGCGCCATCGCTTCACTGCGCTGCTGGTGACGCACGACGTGCAGGAGGCGGTGGCGCTGGCCGACCGGGTGATCCTGATCGAGGACGGCCGCATCGCGCTCGACGAGGCCATTGCGCTGGCCCGCCCTCGCTCGCAGGGTGACCCGGCCTTCGCAGCGATCGAAAAACGCATCCTGGACCGCGTGCTGCAGAAGCCGGGCGCCGCGCTGGCGGAGCCCGCCAACGACACCCGCTGGGCTGACGGGCCGGCGCACGCCCTGCGCTGGGCGCTCTGATTTTCTTCTTCACCCCTTCTTCTTCAAAACCTCAGGAGTCTGTCCATGTCCATTCAAGCCATCAACGTTCGCAACCAGTTCAAGGGAAAGGTGAAGGAGATCATCCGCGGCGACGTCGTCTCCGAAGTCGATGTCGAAACTGCGTGGGGCATCGTGACCTCGGTGATCACCACACGCTCGGTTGACGAGTTGCAGCTCAAGCCGGGCTCCGATGTGGTGGCGCTGGTGAAATCGACCGAGGTGTCTATCGCCAAGCTGTGACGCGGTGTCACTCGGGCGTGATGTTCGCCTTTTTCACGATGCGTGCGTAGCGGTCCAGCTCGGTTCGAAAGAACTGGGCCGAGGCCTCCGGCGTCATCGGGTTGATGATGTTGCCCTGCTTGAACATCGCTTCAGCGGTCTCGGGCGTCGCGAAAGCGGCCACCACCGCAGCGTGCAATCGTTTGACCTCGGCTGGGGGCAGTTTGGCGGGCGCGATCACGGCGAACCAGCCCGCCACGTCGACGCCCGGAAAACCTTGCTCGGCCATCGTCGGGACGTCCGGCAAGGCCGCCACGCGGGTCTTGCCCATCACGCCGATCGCCCGCAGCGTGCCGCTCTTGAGATGACCTTGCACCGCCGGAACCGCCACCACGCCCATCTCGACCTGCCCTCCGATGATGTCCGCCACCATCGGCCCGGTGCCCTTGTAAGGAATGTGGCGCGCTTCGACGCCGGCGGCGTCCATGAACATCGCGCCCGCGAGGTGAATGATCGTTCCGTTGCCAGACGACGCGTAGTTGTAGCCGTCAGGTTTCGCCTTGAGCATCGCCTGCAGTTCGTTCGCGTTTCTGGCCGCTACCTTGGCCGGATTGACCACCAACACGAACGGCGTGGCGCCGACCACCGATACCGGTGTGATATCGGCGATCGCGTCGAACGGCATTCTGGCGAACACGCTCGGATTGACCACGTGATTGTTCGACACCACGCCGATGGTGCCCCCGTCGGGCGCCGCCTTGACCAGCGTGGCCGTGCCTGTGATGCCGCCGGCGCCGGGCAGGTTCTCGACCACGACGGCCTGGCCGCCCAGCGCCTTGGTCAGAGACGGCGCGGCAGCCCGCACGATGGTGTCGACGCCGGAGCCGGCGCTGATCGGCAAGATCACCCGCAGCGGCTTGTCGGACGCGCGAGCGGCCGGGACTGTACCGACGGCGGTGAGCACGAAAGTCGATGCGACAAGCGCGGCGAGGCCGCGACGTCGGAAGAAAGCGTTGTGCATGGTTGTCTCCTGCTGGTTGGTGGATCGGGAAGGTCTTCAGGCGGTGGCGGCCGCGGGTCGCGAGAGTCCGGCCAGCACCTCATCGGTGTGCTGGCCCACGCGGGCCAGCGGGTGGCGCACGCCGGGTCGTCGGCCATCCAGGGTCAGAGGCAGCAACACCACGTTCGTCATGCTGCCGTCGTCGCATTCCATCGGGACCAGGCCGCCGCTGGCCTTGAGGTGGGGGTCGTCGTTGAGCTGGTCGGGCCGCATGATCGGCGCGTACGGAATGCCGGCGGCTTCGAGCCTGGGCGAGAGCTCGTCGATGCCGTGGTGTTGCAGGATGTCTCCAAGGCGCTGCAGCAGGGCGGGGCGCACCGCGACGCGCAGGGCGTTCGTGGCCAGTAGCGGGTCGGCCGCCAGTTCGGGTGCGCCGAGCACCCGGCACAGGGTGACGAACTGCTTGTCGCTCACCGCGCCAATGAAGAGCTGCGCGCCGTCGGCCAGCGTGAACACGTCGTACACGCTCCAGGCCGACACGCGCGAGGGCATCGGTGGCGGCGGCTCGCCGGTCATTGCATGCTGCTGCATGTGTTGCGACGAAAGAAACACGCAGTTCTCGAACAACGCGCTCTGGATTTCCTGGCCGCGCCCGGTGTGGTCCCGTTCGCGCAGCGCCGCCAGCACGCCGATCGCACCGAACATGCCGCCCATGATGTCGTTGACCGAAGTGCCCGCGCGCAGCGGCCGGCCGACCGGGCCCGTCATGTACGAGAGACCACCCATCATCTGGACCACCTCGTCCAACGCCAACCGATTCTCGTAGGGTCCGGGCAGAAAGCCCTTGTGCGTGACGTAGATGAGCCTGGGGTACCGTTTCGACAGGGTCTCGTAGTCCAGCCCGAAGCTGGCCATCAGTCCGGGCCGGAAGTTTTCCAGCACGATGTCACATTGGCCGGCCAGTTCGGCCGCCGTGGCGCGGCCTTCGTCCGTGGCGATGTCGATCACCACGCTTTTCTTGTTGCGGTTGAACGAGCGGAAGAAGCCGATGCCCAGGCCTGGCAACTTGCGCGTCCTGTCGCCGCCCGGCGGTTCGACCTTGATCACCTCGGCGCCGAGGTCGGCCAGGATCATGCCGCAGGTCGGCCCCATCACCATGTGAGTGAATTCGAGGACGCGGACGCCCGACAGCGGAAGCGATTTTTCGGTGGGCATGGGCTTTCTTTCAGGCAGCGGCGAGTTCGGGGAAGGTCTTCGGCAGGCCTGCCTGCCAGAGCGAGCCGTGCAGCGTTTCGCCGCTGAGCCAGCCGGCGACCCGTGCCCGCAGCGCCAGCAACTGCGCGATGTCGATGCCGGTGGCGATGCCCATGCTGCCGAGCATGTAGGCAAGGTCTTCGCTCGAGACGTTGCCGCTGGCCCCGGGGGCGTGAGGGCAGCCGCCGATGCCGGCCAGGCAGGCATCGAAGCGGGCCACGCCCACCTCCAGCGCGGCATAGACGTTGGCCAGTCCGAGCCCGCGCGTGTCGTGGAAATGGCCGCACCAGAAGCGGTCGCCGGCGATCTTCAAGGCCGTTTCGAACAGGTCGCGCACCATGGCTGGATCGGCATAGCCGACGGTGTCGGCCAGGCTGACGCGGTCGGCGCCGGCGTCGAGCAGCGCCTGCATCAGACGCAGGACTTCGCGCTTGTCGACATGGCCCTGCAGCGTGCAGCCGAAGGCGGTCCCGACGCCGCCCTCGATCAGGGTCTTCGAGCCCGCCGCGTCGCGTGCGGCGCGGATCCTGCCGACCTCCGCCACCACGTCGTCGGGCGTCTTGCGCAGGTTGGCGAGACTGTGCGCGTGGC
Source organism: Variovorax sp. (assembly GCA_004211245.1). GTDB lineage: Bacteria > Pseudomonadota > Gammaproteobacteria > Burkholderiales > Burkholderiaceae_C > Variovorax. The sequence continues at coordinate 3,677 of SEGN01000066.1, read as the reverse complement.
TGGCCGAGAGCGGAACGATCATGAGGTCGGCCTCGGCGACGATCGCGCTTTCGGCCCCTCGCAGGTTGGGCACGAGTACAGAGACGAACAGCCCTGGCAAGGTCCTCGCGAACGCCACCAGTTCGCTGGTGTCGGCCAGTTGCGGCAGCAGCCGCGCGGGGACGAATGAGCCGACCTCGATCTCGCGCTGGCCGGCGGCGTGCGCGGCGCGGATCCACTCCCGCTTGCGCTCGGTCGGCAGGACGGTGGCGATGCTTTGCAGGCCATCGCGCAAACCGACTTCGCGGATCACGACGGCGTGCGGCAAGCGCTGGCTGGCGGTGCTCATGGCTTTTGTCTCCTGGGAAAACTGGACTTTAGGGATTCCCGAGTGAGCGGAAAAGCGGTAATCTGGAACGCCTGCCGTTCCATTCGGGAACTTCACATTCACCCATGCGCGACCTCGATCTCACTTCCTTGCGCCTGTTCGTCAGCGTCTGCGAAACGCGCAACATCGCCCGTGCGGGCGAGCAGCACCACATCGTTGCTTCGGCGATCAGCAAGCGGCTGGCGCAGCTCGAAACGGTCGTCGGCAATACCTTGCTGGAGCGGCGCAGACGCGGCGTGGTGCCGACGGCGGCCGGGGAAATCCTGCTGGAGCACGCGCGCGCCATGCTCGCTGGCGCCGACCGCGTGGCGCGCGACATGGCGGCCTACGGCAAGGGTGTCAAGGGGCAGGTGAGGGTGCTGGCATCGGTATCGTCGATCGCCGAGTTCCTGCCGGACGACATCGCCAGCTTCCTGAAGGTGCCGGCGCACCGCGACATCCGCATCGACATGGAAGAAGCCCTGAGTCGCGATCTGGTGCGCGGCGTCCGGGAGGGCATCGCGCCGCTTGGCATCTGCTGGGACGCGGCCGATCTGGAGGGCCTGCAGACGCGCAGCTACCGGCGCGACCGGCTCGCCATCATTGCCCATCCCTCGCATCCGATAGCGCGCCAGAAGCGCTGTGCCTTCGAACAGACGCTTTCGTACGAGCAAGTCGGCTTGCCCGCGTCCACTGCGGTCCACACCATGCTGGCGCGCGCAGCCGCCATCATCGGCACGCCGATCAACTACCGGGCGGTGGTCAGCACCTTCGACGCGTCGATGCGCTGCGTGCGTGCCAACCTGGGCATCGCGGTCGTGCCGCGCGAAGTGGCCGATCCAGTCGCAGCCAGCCTCGGCGTGAAGGTGGTGCCACTCACCGACAAATGGGCACAGCGCCGCTTCGCGATCTGCTTCCATGACGAACGGAAGCTTTCGCCCGCCGCGCGCCTTCTCGTCGAACATCTGGCAGGACTGGCCGGCGACGCGAAACCTTAAACAGTGCGATGCTCCGCGCATCAACCGATGGAAAGACAGTCATGACAGGGTTCAAGGTCGACGAAATCACCGCATCGCTGCAACGGGTGCGGCGCGAATGGCGCGAGGCGCAACAGCGTGCACAGGAGGGCGGGGAGCGCGAGCTGCCTTCGCGTGACGTGATGGCCGAAGTGGTGGACTCCCTTACCGGCGCGCTTTTCCCGATGCGTTTGGGCCCGACCGACCTGCGTCAAGAGAGCGAAGACTTCTACGTGGCGCACACGCTGGACGCAGCGCTGCATCAATTGCACGCGCAGGCGACGCTCGAATTGCGTCACGAGCGCCGCCGCAGCGCCGCCGAGCTCGCCGAACTCAGTGCCGACGCGCAGCAGCGCGTGCGCGCGTTCGCCGAAGCATTGCCTGCCATTCGCCAATTGCTCGACACCGACGTGCTGGCCGCGTTCCACGGCGACCCGGCCGCGCGCAGCGTCGACGAGGTGTTGCTGTGCTACCCAGGCGTGCTGGCCATGATCCATCACCGCATGGCGCACGAGCTCTACAAGCTCGGCCTGACCCTGCTCGCGCGCATCGTGGCCGAGCGCGCGCATGCGCAGACCGGCATCGATATCCACCCGGGTGCGCAGATCGGCGCGGGCTTCTTCATCGACCACGGCACGGGCGTGGTCATCGGCGAGACGGCGGTCATCGGGCAGCGCGTGCGGCTGTACCAGGCGGTGACGCTGGGCGCCAAGCGATTTCCGACCGACAGCGACGGCCATCTCAGGAAGGGCCTGCCGCGCCATCCGGTGCTGGAGGACGAAGTGGTGATCTATGCTGGGGCCACCATTCTCGGCCGCGTGACCATCGGCAAGGGTGCCACGATCGGCGGCAACGTCTGGGTGACGCAGGACGTGCCACCGGGTTGCAGCGTGACGCAGGCGCTGTCGCGCGAACTCACCCGCGACAGCGCTGCTGCGCCAGTGAAATAGCGAAGAAGGAGAATTTGCATGAACACGCTTCCAAGTGCTGCCACGGTGCTTGCCGTGGACGCGGCCACCGACCACATCCGCGGGCCCGCCACCGCCCGCGTCACATTGCTCGAGTACGGCGATTTCGAATGCCCGTCCTGTCGGCAGGCGCACTCGGCTCTGAAGATCCTGCTGGCCCACTATGGCGAGCAGGTGCGCTTCGTGTTCCGGCACTTTCCGCTGCGCGAAGTGCACCCTCACGCGGAATTCGCTGCCGAGGCTGCCGAAGCCGCCGGCGCGCAGCACAAGTTCTGGCCGTTCCACGACCTGTTGTTCGCCCACCAGCAACAACTCGACGAGAAGCACGTGCAGCGCTACGCGCAAGAGGCCGGTGTGGAGATGCCCCGCTTCACCAACGAAATGCGCGATCACGTTTATCTGCAACGGGTGCAGGAGCACATCGAGGGGGGACGTCGCCTCAACGTGCGTGCGACGCCGGCCTTCTATGTGAACGGCACCTTCTGCGATGTGTCGTTCGGCGTCGAGCACCTGCAGCAGGCGATCGACGCCGTGCTGGCGGGCCGGAATTGACGGCTCGCATCAACCTTTTGTCCACTTCAACGGAAAACCTTCCATGACCACTTACAAAATCGGCGTCGTCGTCGGCAGCCTGCGCAAGGACTCGTTCAACCACAAGCTGGCACTCGCGCTGGCGGCACTGGCGCCCGAGGGCTTCGTGTTCGAGCACTTGCGCATCGACGACCTTCCGCTCTACAACCAGGACGACGACGGCAATCAGGCCGCGCCGGTGAAGCGCCTGAAGAGCGAACTGACCGGCTGTCAGGGGCTGTTGTTCGTCACACCCGAATACAACCGGTCTTTTCCGGGCGTTCTGAAGAACGCGATCGACCACGCATCGAGACCCTACGGGCAGAGTGCCTGGGGTGGCAAGCCGGCCGGGGTGATCGGCGTGTCGGTGGGTGCCATCGGCACCGCACTGGCACAGCAGCATTTGCGCAACGTGCTGGCTTACCTCGACGTGCCCACGATGGGCCAGCCCGAAGCCTTCATCCAGGCCAAGGACGACCTGTTCGACGACAAGGGGCACATCGGCAACGAGAGCACGAAGAAGTTCCTGCAGGGCTGGGTCGACAAGTACGTGGCGTGGGTCAAGACCCACAACGCCTGACCGGCGCGGTCAACGGACCGTCGACATGACCGTGGCCCGGCAACGCGACTGGTCGCGCCACGCGAGCATGCCGCAGTTGTTCAGGGCGCGCTGCTGCATGTCGCTCAGGCGCGGCTGTTCGTAGCCGCGCCTGAGCGACATGCAGCAGCGCGCCCTGAACAACTGCGGCATGCTCGCGTGGCGCGACCAGTCGCGTT
>SEGN01000392.1 GCA_004211245.1 Variovorax sp. | reverse complement strand
ACCGCACCGAGCTCCATGACCTCGCGAGCCGGCATCCCGAACGCGTGGCGGACATGACGGCGCAGTACGACGCATGGGCGCAGCGCTGCGGCGTGATCCCGCGCGAGAAGATCCTGCAGCTGATGAAGGACCAGAAGACACCGCCCGCCTTCTGGGAGGAAGAGATCGTCGAGGAAGCGCGCAGCAAGGCCTGACGCCGCGATGCCCTCACCTGCAGCGCCGCCCCGCAAGCCCTGTTGCACGCCAGAGCGTGCCGCCGAGGCCGGTCCGGCGCTGCCCGTGATGGCCGCGCGCGCCGCAGGGACCGTTGAGCCCGATGCAGAGCTGATCGCCCTGCCTGGGGGCGCCTTCACCATGGGTACCGACAGCACGGAGGGATTCGCCGCAGATGGTGAAGGCCCGAGCCGGCGCGTGACGCTGCGACCGTTCCGGATCGCCCCCACGGTCGTCACACAGCGCGCCTTCGCGGCATTCGTGCGCGCGACGCATTACGTGACCGAGGCCGAACGCTTCGGCAGTTCTTTCGTCTTCCACCTGCAACTGCCGCCCGCGCTGCGCGAGGCCTCGCCCGCGCCCGCCGGCCTGCCTTGGTGGCGCGTCGTCGCCCACGCCTGCTGGCAGCGCCCGGAAGGCCCGGGCTCGCATGTGCACGCACGCCCCGACCATCCGGTGGTGCATGTCTCGTGGAACGACACACTGGCCTATTGCGCCTGGGCCGGCGTGCGCCTGCCGACCGAGGCCGAATGGGAGTACGCCGCGCGCGGCGGCATCGACGGCGCGCGCTACGCGTGGGGCGACGAGCGTGACCCGGGAGGCCGGCTGCAATGCAACATCTGGCAGGGCGGCTTTCCGGATGCGCCGGCCAGCGGCTGGCGGCCGGGCCCGGTGCCTGCCGACGCCTTCGCACCCAACGGCTTCGGCCTCCACAACGCCTGCGGCAACGTGTGGGAATGGTGCGCCGACGTCTTCAGCCCGGGCTACCACCGCGAGACACCGGCGGAGAACCCGCTCGGTGCGGGCGAGTTCGGCCAGCGCACGATGCGGGGCGGCTCGTTCCTGTGCCACGACAGCTACTGCAATCGCTACCGCGTGGCGGCGCGCAGCGGCAGCACACCTGGCAGCGCCGCGAGCAACATCGGCTTCCGGGTGGCGGCCGACGCCGCCTGACGATCCGGCCGCGCGCGCCTACTGCGCCGCGCGCCGAAGCGTTTCGACCACCGGCCGCCGCAGCACCTCGCGCAGGCCCCACCAGCCCGCCGCCAGCGCGAGCGCCGCGCCGGCCAACGCCCCGCCGACCAGCACCAGCGGCGAGGCGGTCCAGGTGAAGTCGAACACGTAGCGCGCCAGCCCCCAGCCGATCACCGAGGCGACGATGCTGGCCAGGAAACCGGCCAGCAAGCCGACGCCGACCAGCTCGGCACGCTGCACCTGGCGCAGCAAACTGGCGCGGGCACCGACCGCGCGCATCACTGCGAACTCGCGGGCACGCTCCTCGCGCGTGGCCGTGACGGCGGCGAACAGCACCACCAGGCCGGCCGCCAGCGTGAAGCCGAACAGGAACTCGACCGCGCGAATCACCTGGTCGAGCACGCGCTGGATCTGGCCGATGGTGGCGCTCATGTCGACGTTCGTGACGTTGGGGTAGGCCCGCACGAGGGCGTTGTCGAAGCCCTTCGTCTCGGGCGCACGGAAGGCGCCCATGTAGGTCACGGGCACGTCGGCGAGGTTCGCCACCGTGTACATCACGAAAAAGTTGGCGTGCATCGAACCCCAGTCCACCTTGCGCAGCGAGGTGATGCGCGCGTCGCTCTGGATGCCGCCGATGTCGAAGCGCAGACGATCCCCGAGCTTCAGCCCGAGCGTCTCGGCCAGTCCGTCCTCCACGCTGATTTCGCCCGGCGCATCGGGCTTCCATGCGCCTGCCGTGATGCTGTTGTGCGACGGCGCTTCGGCGCTGTTGCTGAGGTTGAACTCGCGGTCCACCAGGCGCTTGGCGCGGTCGTCGGCGTAGTCGTCGGGCGACACCGGCTTGTCGTTGATCGACGTCAGGCGGCCTCGGATCATCGGGTACCAGTCGAACTTCGTCACGCCGCCATCGCGCAGCGACTTCTGGAACGCGTCGCTCTGGTCCGGCATCACGTTGATGACGAAGCGGTTCGGCGCATCGGGTGGCGTCGCGCGGCGCCAGCTCGACACGAGGTCGGTGCGCAGCAGCACCAGCAGGATCAGCGCGAGCAGCCCGACCGCGAGCGCGCTCACCTGCACCACGGCGTATGCCGGCCGCGCCGAGATCTGGCGTGTGGCCAGCACCAGCCAGCGCGGCGCGGTCGTCTCGTTGACGCTGCGCCGCAGCACCTTCACTGCGAGCCAGCTCAGCAGCGCGAACACGGCCACCGCGGCAGCGAAGCCGCCGACAGCGATCAGGCCCAGCTTGATGTCGCTGCTGGCCGCGATCAGCAGCGCCGCGAAGCCCAGCACGCCGACACCGAGCACCGCGATCGACGCGGGCTTGAGACCGCCGACGTCGCGGCGGATCACGCGCAACGGCGGCACCTTGGCAAGTTGCAGCACGGGCGGCAGCCCGAACGCGAACAGCAGCGTGAGGCCCATCCCGAGCCCGAACGCGACCGGCCACAGCGTCGGCGCCGGCAGCGCGGATTCGACCAGCCCGGCCAGCAGCACGACGAACGCGTAGTGCACCCCGAAGCCCACTGCCACGCCGAGCCCGCTGGCCACGAGACCGACGATGGCGAACTCGAACGCGTAGGCGCCGGCGATGGTGCGCTGGCTCTGGCCCAG
>SEGN01000391.1 GCA_004211245.1 Variovorax sp. | reverse complement strand
CCTTGTCGAGCTGTTCGAGGAAGCGCTTGCGGCGCTCCAGCTGCGCCGGATCGTCCTTGGCCGAATCGAGCATGCGCTGGCGCTGCTCGGCGGTCGGCAATGGCTTCGGCGCGGCTGCGACGGGCGCGGCGCCCGGCGTTGCGCCTGGCGCGGCGCCTGGCGTCGTCGCAGGCGTTCCCGGGCGGGTGCCGCGCTGGCGCGGCGGATCGGTCGGCAATTGCACGCTCGAGCCATCCTTCAGGCGGTCGCCACCCTCGGTGACGACGCGCTCGCCTTCCTTCAGCCCCTCGGTGATGACCACCGACTCGACCGATGCATCGCCGCGCTTCACGTTGCGCATGCTCACCGTGCGGTCCTCGTTGATCACGTACACGTAGTTGCCGGTGCCGGCCGTGCGCAGTGCCGTGACCGGCACCACCACGGCGCCGTCGATGGTGCGCAACTGCAGCCTGATGTTGACGAACTGGCTCGGGAACAGCGTGCTCTTCGCGTTGTCGAAGCGGGCCTTGGCCTTCACGGTGCCGGTGGTGGTGTCGACGATGTTGTCGAGGGTCGAGAAGGTGCCGGTGTCGAGCGTGGCGGCGCGCGTGCGGTCGAGCGCCGTCACCACCAGCTTCGCACCCTGCGCCATGCGCGCCTCGATCTCGGGCACGCGGTCCTGCGGCACCGAGAACTGCACGTCGATCGGCGTCATCTGCGTGATCACCGCGATGCCGGTGGTGGCGCCTGCCGCCACGTAGTTGCCCGGGTCGACCGTGCGCAGGCCGACACGGCCGGTCACCGGCGAGGTGACCCGGGTGAAATCGAGGTTCAGCTTCGCGCTGTCTTCCGAAGCCTTGTCGGTGATGACCGTGCCTTCGAGCTGCTTGACCAGTGCGGCCTGGGTGTCGACCTCCTGCCGCGCGATCGAGTCCTGCCCGAGCAGCGTGCGGAAGCGCTCCAGCGTGACCCTGGCCGCCTGCAGCTGGGCCTCGTCGCGCACGCGGGTGCCGCGCGCCTGCGCCAGCGCCTGCTCGTAGGGTCGCGGGTCGATGCGCGCGAGCACGTCGCCCTTCCGGACGGTCTGCCCTTCCTTGAAAAGCACGTCGGTCATCACGCCGCCGACCTGCGGCCGAAGGGTGACCGTCGTGACGGGCGTGACCGTGCCGAGCGCATCGAGCATCACGGGGATGTCGGCGCGTGCCGCCACCGCCATGCCGACCGTCACGCTCGGGCCGCCGGCGCCCGGCGCGCCGGGCCCCCGCGGGCCACCGGGCCCGCGGGGACCGCCGCCCGGACGCGCGCCCGCAGCGGCGTCGGGCGGCGGCCGGTTGATGAGGTACCACGCTGCGCCAGCCACCCCGGCCAGCAGCAGCAGCGCGACCACGGCACCGATCCAGCGCCGCCGGCGCGGCGGAAGGGGCGCCACCTGGGGCGAGGGTGGCAAGGGCTGGGGTTCGGGCGGGCGGGAATCCATGGGTCGTCCTGGTAACGGTCAATGCGCGCGGCGATGCCGGAGCGCTCGCCGCGGCCGATCGTAGCGCGCGCCCCCCGCGGGATTGCGACCGCCGTCCTGCCGCGCCGTAAAGGCTCGGTAAAGGGTGGGGGCGGACAGCGTTCCGGCACTCGCCGGATGCAGTTGGCGCCCTGCCAGTGCATTTCGTCGCATCCGGGTCGCCATCCTCGCGCGCGGCCGGCACAGTCCGCCCATCGCTTCCCGAACCGTCCTCTTTCTTCACCTCAACGGAGTTTCAACATGCTGCTGCAAATCGTCTCCCACACCCCCCGCTGGGTGTTCGCCGTGTTCGCCCTGCTGCTGTGGCTCGGCGGCAGGCAAATGGTTGCTGGTCGCCTGAGCCTGACCCGCGTGGCCGTGATACCGGTCGCGATGGCCGGCTTGTCGGTCTACGGCGTGTTCTCGGCCTTCGGCGATTCGCCGATGGCGCTGGCCGGCTGGGCTGCTGCCGCCGTGGTGGCCGTGGTCCTCGTGCTGCAGCGCGCCCTGCCTGCCAGCACCCGCTTCGACGCCGACACCCGCACCTTCCACGTGGCCGGCAGCGCCGTGCCCCTGTTGCTGATGATGGGGATCTTCTTCACCAAATACGTGGTGGGTGTGCAGATCGCGATGCACCCCGAGCTGGCACACCATCACAACTTCGCGCTGGCCATCGGCACGCTGTACGGCGCGTTCAGCGGCATCTTCGCCGGCCGCGCATTGCGGCTGTGGAAGCTGGCCGCCCGCCGCGACAGCGCTCTCGCCGGCGGCCAGGTCGCCTGACACGCAACCCTCCAGGAGAACCTCCATGCAAACGCTCGACCCCCGACAGCTCGACCAACTCGCCCGGCGTCGCGCCAAGGCCAAGCTCGGCTTTTTCGCCCATGCCACGGTGTACGTCGTGATCAACCTGGGCCTGATCGCCCTGTCGTTCGCCAGCGGCCGGGCCTGGGCGCTCTTTCCGCTGCTGGGCTGGGGCCTGGGCCTGCTGATGCACGGGCTTGCCGTCTTCCTTCTGGCGCCGGGCAGCAACCTGCTCGAAGGCATGGTGCAGCGCGAGCGGGCACGGCTGGGCGACGCGCGGGGCGAGCCGTGGTGAGCGCATGGCTGCGGCACCTGGGAGCGCTGGCCGCTCTCGGTGCCTGCGGCCTGGCCACGGCCGCCACCGGTGTCGCCGTGCTGGCGGCGCCGCCCGACACCGGGCCGGTCACCGTGTTCTATCCGACCGATGCGCCGGCCGCGCCGTTCGTGCGGGGCCCGTTCCGGTTCGAACTGGCGGCCGACGCGGCGCCACGGCGCGGCAACGGCCGCCTGATCGTGATGTC
>SEGN01000390.1 GCA_004211245.1 Variovorax sp. | reverse complement strand
AGCAAGGACGAAGCGGCGCGCGTGCTGTCGCAGCTGAAGATCGCCATCCGCACCAACTACAGCAACCCGCCGATCCACGGCGGTGCCGTCGTGGCGGCCGTGCTGAACGACCCGGCCCGCCGCGCGGTCTGGGAACAGGAGCTGGCCGAGATGCGCGTGCGCATCAAGGCGATGCGCCAGAAGCTCGTGGACGGTCTGAAAGCGGCGGGTGTGAAGCAGGACATGAGCTTCATCACCTCGCAGATCGGCATGTTCAGCTACTCCGGCCTGACCAAGGACCAGATGGTTCGCCTGCGCAACGAGTTCGGCGTGTACGGCACCGACACCGGCCGCATGTGCGTCGCGGCGCTGAACAGCAAGAACATCGACCACGTCTGCGCCAGCATCGCCCAGGTGGTCTGACGCCCGCGCAGGGCGGGCGCGGTGCTGCCGGCCCTGCCGGTGGTTCCGCCCCGGCGCGTCGGCTGGTCGGTGCTGGCGGAAGTGTCCATGGGGGTCTGTTTCTCGGGGTCGACCACGAGACGGGTCGTTGCGCAGCCACCTGAGCGATGTGCAATCTGGGTGTTTCTGCCTACCACAATCCCGTCCTGCTGCTGCTATATTGCACCGCAACATAACAAGCACACAGGGCTCCATGCTTTATCAACTCTATGAAGCGCAACGCTCCTTGATGGAGCCGTTCTCCGACTTCGCGCAGGCCGCCTCCAAGCTCTATGGCCCTGGCGCGGTGTGGAGCCAACTGCCGATGGCCCGTGCGCACCATGCTGCAGGACCACAAGGTCTACATCACCGACTGGAAGAACGCCCGGCTGGTGCCGCTGTCCGAGGGGGCCTTCCACCTCGACGACTACATCAACTATGTGCAGGAGTTCATCCGCCATCTGCAGGCCGAGTACGGCAACTGCCACGTCGTGAGCGTGTGTCAGCCGACCGTGCCGGTGCTGGCGGCGGTGTCGCTGATGGCCAGCCGTGGCGAGGCGCTGCCGCTCACCATGACGATGATGGGGGGTCCGATCGACGCCCGCAAGTCGCCGACGGCGGTCAACAACCTCGCGATGAACAAGAGCTTCGAGTGGTTCGAGAACAACGTGATCTATCCGGTGCCGCAGGGCTTCCCGGGCGAAGGTCGCCGGGTTTATCCGGGCTTCCTGCAGCACACAGGCTTCGTGGCGATGAACCCGGATCGCCATGCGACCAGCCACTACGACTACTTCAAGGACCTGATCAAGGGCGACGACGCGAGCGCGGAGGCGCATCGGAAGTTCTACGACGAGTACAACGCCGTGCTCGACATGGATGCGGACTATTACCTCGAAACCATCCGCACCGTGTTCCAGGAATTCGACCTCGTCAACGGCACCTGGGACGTGAAGAATCCGCAAGGCCAGATCGAACGCGTCAAGCCGCAGGACATCCGGGGCGTCGCCCTGCTCACCGTCGAAGGCGAACTCGACGACATCTCGGGCTCGGGACAGACCGAAGCCGCGCACGACCTGTGCACGGGCATTCCGGCTTCGCAGCGCGAACACTACGAAGTCAAGGGTGCCGGCCATTACGGGATCTTCAGCGGCCGGCGCTGGCGTGATCTCGTCTACCCGAAGACACTGGCCTTCATTGCAGCGCACGACAAGGCGCAGAAGCGCGCGGGCTCGACCACGCCGATCACGGCCGAGGACACCGTTCGCGCAGCGACATCCAGGCCACGGGCCGTGAAGGCCGCGGCGCCAGCCCCCGCCAAAGCCAAGGTGGCCGCCGCGCGCAAGACCTCGCGCAGCCGCACCGCACGCTGAGCCCCTCGACGCCGTGAGCCCGCTGGCCGTGCGCCTGCACGCTGCGCTCCCGCAGACGCAGTGCACGCGTTGCGGCTACCCCGACTGCGCCGGCTATGCCGAGGCCATGGCGGCGGGAGAGGCGGACATCCATCAGTGTCCGCCCGGCGGCCAGGAAGGCATCGTGCGACTCGCAGCGATCACCGGCCGGCCGCCAAAACCGCTCGGCGCCGAATTCGGCGCCGAGGGCCCGCGCCGCATGGCCGTGATCGACGAAGCCTGGTGCATCGGCTGCACGCTTTGTCTCGATGCCTGTCCGACCGACGCGATCGTCGGCACGCACAAGCGCATGCACACCGTGATCGAGCCGCATTGCACCGGATGCGAGCTGTGCATTCCGGTTTGCCCCGTCGATTGCATCTCGCTGGAAGATGTCACGCCGGGACGCAGCGGCTGGGCGGCCTGGTCGCAACAGCAGGCCGATGACGCACTGGCGCGCTACCGCACGCACAGCACGCGCCGACCGGTGCGCGAGGGCGAGCAGGCCCTCCCCGTGTCGACCGGGGACGCTGCACCGGCAGCCGACCGGAAACGCACCATCGTCGAAGCCGCGCTGGCCCGTGCGCGCGCGGGCCGCCCGGCCCCGTGATCAGCTGGCGCGCCGGCGCTGCCACAACAACAGCAACACGCCCGCGAGAATCACGGCCACGGCGCCCCACTCGAAGCGAGTGACGGTCTCGCCCGCGATCCAGACACCGAGCAGCATGGCGATCACCGGATTGACGAAGGTGTAGCTCGACGCCAGCGACGCCGGCGCGCGCGCCAGCAGCACCATGTAGGCGTTGAACGCGATCAGCGAACCGAACACCACGAGGTAGAACCAGGCTGCCACGGCGACGGGCTGCGGCGGCCAGGCCCACGCTTCGCCGAACAACGCCGACAACAGCAGCAGCACCGCGCCGCCGCAGATCATCTCGCTCGCGAAGCCCATCGCCCCCTCGGCCAGCGGCAAGCTGCGTTGGCTCAGCACGCTGCCGACCGACCAGCAGATGCAGGCCGTTGCGATCGCCGCCAGGCCGGCCGGCGACGCCCGGAAGCCGCTGCCCTGCGTGAGCATTAGCACGCCAGCCAGCCCGAGCGCAATGCCAAGCGCTTCGAGCCGCCCTGGCACGACGCCCCACAACAGGTTGAGCAACGCGATCATCAGCGGCACCACGGCGATGAACGCCACCACCAGCCCCGAGCCGACCGAAACCTCGGCATAAGCGGTGCCACCCATGCCGCCGCCCAGCATCAGCGTGCCGACCACGAGCGCGTTGCGCCATTGCAGGCGTTCGGGCCACGGTGTGCCGCGCCAGCGCATCCACGCGGCCAGCAGCACACCGGCGAAGAGGAAGCGCGAGCCCATCTGCAGGAACGGCGCGAAACTCAGCAGCGCATACTTGATCGCCAGATAGGTCGAGCCCCAGACCAGCCAGGTGGCGGCCAGGCACAGCACGACGATCGGGGGCAAGCCGGTGCGCGGTGCGGCGGGGCGGGAGGATGCAAGGGTGCTCATGCCTTCGATGGTATGAAGGCGGAGCCGCTTCACCCATGGATGTTTGACGGTATTCGGGCCAGAATGCCGTCGATTCAAAGGAGTTTGATGGAAAACACCTTCACCTCTTCGCTCGATTCGCATGACACGCGCATCCTTGCAGAACTGCAGGCCGACGCGCGCCTGACGATGGCCGAACTCGGCCGCCGCGTGCACCTGAGCCAGCCGGCCGTGACCGAGCGCGTGCGCAAGCTCGAAGC
>SEGN01000389.1 GCA_004211245.1 Variovorax sp. | reverse complement strand
GCCGATGCGGCGGGCCGGCTCACGCAGCAGCGCGCCAGTTGCGCCGTGTCGCGCGCCGGGCTGGTCGCACTGACCGGCCTCGACGCGCGCACGCTCGACCAGAAACTGGCCGCGGTGCCTGTGGACCGCGCCTTGCCGGCGGTCCAGCCCATCGCCAGCGTGCCGGCCGAAGCGCTCGCGCAGCGGCCCGACGTGTACGCGGCCGAGCTCGAGGTGGCCGCCGCCAGCGCCGCGGTCGGCGAGGCGCAGGGCCAGCGCTATCCGCGCCTGTCGCTGACCGGCTCGGTCGGCCGCCTGCAGTTGCGCACGCAGGGCTTCCGCACCACGCTCGACACCTGGAGCGTGGGGCCGGTGACGCTGAGCCTGCCGATCTTCGATGGCGGCGCGCTCGCCGCCAACGTCGATGCGGCGAAGGGCCGGTACGACGAAGCCGCATCGCTCTACCGCGGCAACGTGCGCCAGGCGGTGCGCGAGGTCGAGGAGGCCCTGCTCAACCTCGACAGCACGGCCAGCCGCAGCGGCGATGCGGACACCGCGGTGCAGAACTACCAGGCCTCCTTCGATGCCACGCAGGCACGCTACGACAGCGGCCTGGCCAGCCTGTTCGACCTGGAGGACGCGCGCCGCACGCTCTTCACCGCGCAGACCGCGCGCGTGGCGCTCCAGCGCGAGCGCGCCGAAGCCTGGGTGGCGCTGTACCGCGCCATGGGCGGCGGCTGGGTTCGCCCCGGCACCCCAGATGGCGCCACCGCCAACGCATCTCCCGCAGCAACGACAACGACCCGCTGAGTCGCCATGAAAAAAATCCAACGCTCTACCCTCGTCACCCTTGCCGTCGTGCTGGTGATCCTCGCCGCTGCCGCGTTCTTCATCACGAAGAAGCCTGCCGGCCAGGCCGCGCCCGACAAGGCGGCAGCCGCAGCGCCGCGGCCGACGCTCACCGTCACCGTCGCCAAACCCGAGCAGACCGAGCTCGCCATGACGCTCGCGGCCAACGGCAACGTGGCCGCCTGGCAGGAGGCCAGCGTGGGCTCCGAGTCCAACGGGCTGCGCCTCGCCGAGGTGCGCGTGAACGTGGGCGACGTGGTCAAGCGCGGCCAGGTGCTCGCCACCTTCTCGCCGGAAACCATCAACGCCGACGTCGCGCAGTCGCGCGCTGCGCTGGCCGAGGCCAGGGCCAACGCCGCCGACGCCGCAGGCAACGCGGCTCGTGCGCGCACGCTCGAGAAGACCGGCGCGTTGAGCCAGCAGCAGATCAACCAGTACCAGACCACCGAGCAGACCGCCAGGGCCAGGGTGCAGGCCGCCGAGGCCGCGCTGGCCGCGCAGCAGGTGCGAGGCCGCAACACGCAGGTGCTGGCGCCCGACGACGGCGTGATCTCGTCGCGCACCGCCACGGTCGGCAGCGTGGTCTCGGCCGGCACCGAGCTGTTCAAGCTGATCCGTCAGGGCCGGCTCGAATGGCGCGCGGAAGTCACGTCGTCGGAACTGGGCCGCGTCGCGGTCGGCACGCCGGTGGTGGTGATCAGTGCGAGCGGTGCGCAGGTGCAGGGCAAGGTTCGCACCATCGCACCCACGGTGGACCCGCAAACGCGGGCGGCGCTCGTGTATGTGGATGTGCCCAACGTGCTGCAGAACACCGGCATCAAGGCCGGCATGTTCGCGCGCGGCGATTTCCAGCTCGGCCGCAGCAACGCGTGGACGGTGCCGCAGGCGTCGATCGTGCCGCGCGACGGCTTCAATTTCGTGTTGCTGCTGCAGCCCGACAACCGTGTGCGCCAACTGAAGATCGAGACCGGCCGACGCGTCGGCGACCGTGTCGAAGTGCTCACGCAGATGCCGGCCGACGCCCAGGTGGTGGTGCAGGGCGCCGGCTTCCTGAACGACGGCGACCTGGTTCGCGTGGTCGCCCCCGGAGCCAAGCCGTGAACGTCTCCGCCTGGTCGATCCGCAACCCGATTCCCGCGGTGATGCTGTTCGTGCTGCTCACCTTCGGCGGGCTGCTGTCGTTCAACGCGATGAAGGTGCAGAACTTTCCCGACATCGACCTGCCGACCGTCACCGTCACGGCGTCGCTGCCGGGTGCCGCACCGTCGCAGCTCGAGACCGACGTCGCGCGCAAGCTCGAGAACTCGATCGCCACCATCCAGGGCCTGAAGCACATCACGACCAAGGTGCAGGACGGTGCCGCCACGCTGATCGTCGAGTTCCGCCTCGAGAAGCCGGTGCAGGAGGCGGTGGACGACGTGCGTTCGGCCGTGCAGAAAGTGCGCGCCGACCTGCCGGCCGACGTGCGCGACCCGGTCATCAACAAGCTGGACTTCGCGGCCCAGCCGGTGCTGGCTTTCACCATCTCGTCGACGCGCATGGACGCGGAGGCACTGTCCTGGTTCGTCGACAACGACGTGACCAAGAAGCTGCTGGCCCAACCCGGCGTGGGTGCGGTCAGCCGCGTCGGCGGCGTCACGCGCCAGGTGCACGTGGACATCGACCCGGCCAAGCTGCAGGCGCTCGGCGCGACCGCGTCCGACATCTCGCGCCAGTTGCGACAGGTGCAGACCGAAAGCGCCGGCGGGCGCTTCGATCTCTCGGGCAGCGAGCAGCCGGTGCGCACGCTGGCCACGGTGAAATCGGCCGACGAACTCAACGCGATCCAGATCGCCCTCTCCGACGGTCGCCGCATTCGGCTCGACCAGGTGGCGCGTGTCAGCGACACCATCGCCGAGCCGCGCTCGGCCGCCCTGCTCGACGGCAAGCCGGTGGTGGGCTTCGAGGTGGCGCGCAGCCGCGGTGCGAGCGAGGTCGAGGTCGGTGCGCTGATCCAGAAGGCGCTGGGCGA
>SEGN01000388.1 GCA_004211245.1 Variovorax sp. | reverse complement strand
AAGGGCAAATTCGAGCTCGACACCATCATCGTCGACGCCTGCGCGATGAAGCTGGTGCTCAACCCGTGGCAGTTCGACATGCTGGTGACCACCAACCTGTTCGGCGACATCCTGAGCGACCTGGTCGCGGGCCTCGTGGGCGGCCTCGGCATGGCGCCGGGCGCCAACATCGGCACCGACGCGGCGATCTTCGAGGCGGTGCACGGCTCGGCGCCCGACATCGCGGGCAAGGGCATCGCGAACCCGATCGCGATCATGCTGGCGGCGGCGCTCATGCTCGACCACGTCAAGCTGCAGGACAAGGCGACGCGCCTGCGCCGCGCGATCGACGACACGCTCAACATCGACAAGGTGCGCACCGGCGACCTCGGCGGCACGGCCAACACGGCTGCGTTCACCCGGGCGCTGGTCGCCCGGATTCGCGGAGCCTGAAGCGCCATGTCATCGACCCTGCCGTTGCTGTCGTTGCTCGAAACCCGCGTGCTCGGCGTGCTCGCCGAGAAGCAGCGTACCGTGCCCGACAGCTATCCGCTCACGCTCAACGCGGTGGTTGCCGGCTGCAACCAGAAGACCAGCCGCAATCCGGTGCTGGAGGTCTCCGATGCGCAGGCGCAGGCTGCGCTCGACAGTCTCAGGGGCTACAGCCTGGTCAGCGAGAGCAGCGGCGGGCGCACCTTCCGCTATGCGCACAACGCCGACCGGGTGCTGCACCTGCCGTCGCAATCCGTGATCCTGCTGACGGTGCTCATGCTGCGCGGCCCGCAGACGGCCGGCGAGTTGCGCATCGCCTGCGACCGCATGCACAACTTCGCCGACATCTCGTCGGTGGAAGGTTTTCTCGACGAGATGGCCGAGCGCCCGGCCGGCGCGCTGGTGGTCAAACTGGCGCGCCTGCCCGGTGCGCGAGAGAGCCGTTGGGCCCATCTGCTGAGCGGGGCGCCAGCCGAAGAGGCGGCCGCAGCGGAGCCGGTCGGCGCCGATGCGTCGCTCGGCGAGGTGGCGGCGCTCAAGGCCAACCTGGCGCGGCTCGAGGCCGAGGTCGGCCATCTGCGGGCGCAGATCGCGCGTGTTTATTCGGAACTGGGGATCACGGCATGACGACAACGGCAGACCAAAACGACATCCCGGCGCTCGCCACATGGCATCGGCTGGTGCAAGCGCGCGACATGCGCGGCCTCGACGCGCTGCTGGCCGAAGAGGTGGTGTTCCATTCGCCGGTCGTGCACACGCCGCAAGTCGGCCGTGCCGTGACCG
This sequence comes from Variovorax sp., assembly GCA_004211245.1. Classification (GTDB taxonomy): domain Bacteria; phylum Pseudomonadota; class Gammaproteobacteria; order Burkholderiales; family Burkholderiaceae_C; genus Variovorax. Next base: position 1,598 of record SEGN01000388.1, on the reverse strand, counting down.
CGCAGTACCTGCGCGCCGCCTTCAAGGTGTTCTTCAACGACACCTTCCACTACGTGCGCGAGACCGTCGCGGCCGACCATGCCGTGCTGGAGTTCCAGGTCGACATCGACGGCATCGCGGTGAACGGCATCGACATGATCACGTGGGACGCGAGCGGAAGGATCGTCGCGTTCAAGGTCATGGTGCGGCCGCTGAAGGCGATCAACCTCATTCACCAGAAGATGATGGCCATGCTGCAGGCCGGGCGGTAGCTTGCCAACTAGACTACCTGCCATTCAGGAGTTTTGATCCATGGCAGTTACCCAAGAGGCATTGATGGCCGCGCTCAAGGCCGTCGCCGACCCGAACACCGGGCGCGATTTCGTCGCCGGCAAGTCGATCCGGAATGTGCAGATTGCCGACGACGACGTGTCGTTCGAGCTCGAGCTCGGTTACCCGGCCAAGAGCCAGCACGCAGCGTTGCGCCGCGCGCTCGTCACCGCCGCCAGGACGGTGCCGGGCGTCGGCAATGTCTCGGTCAACATCACCACGAAGGTGACGAGCCACGCGGTCCAGCGTGGCGTGCAGCTTCTTCCCAACGTCAAGAACATCATCGCCGTCGCTTCCGGCAAGGGCGGCGTGGGCAAGAGCACCACGGCCGCCAATCTGGCGCTCGCGCTGGCGGCCGAAGGCGCCTCGGTCGGCCTGCTCGACGCCGACATCTACGGCCCGAGCCAGCCCATGATGCTGGGCATCGAGGGCCGCCCCGAGAGCGACGACGGCAAGACCATGGAGCCGCTGGAGAACCACGGCGTGCAGGTCATGTCGATCGGCTTCCTGATCGACCCCGACGAGGCCATGATCTGGCGCGGCCCGATGGCCACGCAGGCGCTGGAGCAGTTGCTGCGCCAGACCAACTGGAAAGACCTCGACTACCTGATCGTCGACATGCCGCCCGGCACCGGCGACATCCAGCTCACGCTCTCGCAGCGCGTGCCGATGACCGGCGCGGTGATCGTCACCACGCCGCAGGACATCGCACTGCTCGACGCGAAGAAGGGCATCAAGATGTTCGAGAAGGTCGGCGTGCCGATCCTGGGCATCGTCGAGAACATGGCAGTGCACATCTGCTCGAACTGCGGCCATGCGGAGCACATCTTCGGCGCCGACGGCGGCAAGAAGATGGCCGAGCAGTACAAGATGGACTACCTCGGCGCACTGCCGCTGGACATCAACATCCGCCTGCAGGCCGACAGCGGCAAGCCGACCGTGGTGGCCGATCCCGACGGCGAAGTGGCCGGTATCTACAAGTCCGTGGCGCGGCAGGTGGCGGTGGGCATCGCCGAGAAAGCCAAGGACTTTTCCTCGAAGTTCCCGACCATCTCGGTCAGCAAGAACACCTGAAAAACCTGACCGGGGCCACGCCGGCCTCAGGCGGCGGTGCGCTTGCGCGCCGGAGGCTTGCGCTTCTTCGCCGTTTTCCTGGATTTCGCGAACGCCGTTGCGTCGGGCGCTCCCTTCGTGCCGGGCTTGCGCATCTTTTCGCCGCTGCCGGCTGCGATGCGCTTGCGCTTGGCCTGAATATTGGCGTAGAGACCGCGTTTGCTTTTTCTTCGAGA
>SEGN01000387.1 GCA_004211245.1 Variovorax sp. | reverse complement strand
CGGTTGTCGCGCGTGAACTGCTCCATGCCCCATTCCTTGATGAAGCCGTGGCCGCCGAACACCTGCATGCACGCGTTGGTCGCGATGTGGCCGTTGTCGGTGATGAAGGCCTTGACGATCGGCGTGAGCAGCGCGACCAGTTCGCCGCTGTCCTTGCGCACCTTCTCGTCCGGGTGGTGGTGTTCCTTGTCGAGCAGCAGCGTGCAGAAGATCTGCAGCGCGCGGCCACCCTCGGCATACGCCTTGGCCGTGAGCAGCATCTTGCGAACGTCGGGGTGCACGATGATCGGATCGGCCTCCTTGTCCCTGGCCTTCGGGCCGGTCAGCGAACGCATCTGGATGCGGTCCTTGGCATACGCCAGCGCATTCTGGTAGGCCACTTCGGTCAGGCCGAGCGACTGGTTGCCCACGCCGAGTCGGGCTGCATTCATCATGACGAACATCGCCGCCAGGCCCTTGTGCGGCTGTCCCACCAGCGAGCCGACGGCACCGTCGAGCACAATCTGAGCAGTGGCGTTGCCATGGATGCCCATCTTGTGTTCCAGACCGGCACAGAAGATCGGGTTGCGCTCACCGAGCGAGCCGTCGGGCTTGACGATGAACTTCGGCACTGCGAACAGGCTGATGCCCTTGCTGCCCTTGGGCGCATCGGGCAGGCGGGCCAGCACCAGATGGATGATGTTCTCGGCCATGTCGTGTTCGCCGGCCGAGATGAAGATCTTGCTGCCGGTGAGTTTGTAGTTGCCGTCCGCCATCGGCTCGGCCTTGGTCCGCAGCATGCCCAGGTCGGTGCCGCAGTGCGGCTCGGTCAGGCACATGGTGCCGGTCCACTCTCCGCTGGTGAGCTTGGGCAGGTAGGTCTTCTTCTGCTCCTCGGTGCCGTGCGCGACCAGCGCTTCGTATGCGCCATGGGACAGGCCCGGGTACATGGTCCAGGCCTGGTTGGCGCTGTTGAGCATTTCGTACAGGCACTGGTTCACCACGAACGGCAGGCCCTGTCCGCCGAAGGCCGGGTCGCACGACAGCGCGGGCCAGCCGCCCTCGACGAACTGCGCGTAGGCTTGCTTGAAGCCCTTCGGCGTGGTGACCTCGTGCGTGGCCTTGTCGAGCACGCAGCCTTCTTCGTCGCCGCTGATGTTGAGCGGGAAGGTCACCTCGGCGGCGAACTTGCCGGCCTCTTCGAGCACCGCGTTGAGGGTGTCCGCATCGGTGTCTGCGTGTTTGGGCAGCGCCTGGAGTTCGTCGGTGACATGCAGCACTTCGTGCAGCACGAATTGCATGTCACGCAGCGGCGGGTTGTAGGTCGGCATGGAAAAGGACTCCTGACAGGTTCAAAAAAAGAGAAAGGCGAAAAGGGAAGATGTCAGCGCACGCGCTTGAGCGGCGGCTGGGGCGAGCCCGGGCGCAGTGCCGTCGGTGTGGCACAGCGTGCAAGCAGGTTGTCGAAGCCGCGTTCGGCACGCTCGATGGAGCCCGGCACGCGCAGGAAGCGCGCCTCGTAGTGGAGGGCGAGGATCAGGCCGTGAATCTCGAAGGCGATCTGGCGTGCATCGGCGTCGGGCGCCAGGTGCGATTCGTCCTGGGCCTGCACGACGGCGCGCAGCACCGCCGCCTGCCAGATGCTGACCGATTCGACCAGCGCATCGCGCACCGGGCCTGGCCGGTCGTCGAACTCGGTGGCGCCGCTGATGTAGATGCAGCCCGAATCGATCTCGACCGACGTTCGCTTCATCCAGTTGGCGAACATGGCGCGCAACCGCGGCAGCCCGCGCTGCGCGGTGAGCGCCGCATAGAACACCTCTTGCTCGAAGCGCGCGTGGTATTCGCGCACCACCGAGATCTGCAACTCCTCGCGCGAGCCGAAGTGCGCGAACACGCCCGATTTGCTCATCTGCGTGATCTCGGCGACGGCACCGATCGACAGGCCCTCCAGGCCAATCTGCTGCGCCAGGTTGAGCGCGGCATCGACGATCACGGCCTTGGTTTGCTGCCCTTTCTGGGCCGCGCGGGCACTCTTGGCAGGAACGGCATCGAGGGGCATGGGCAGTGAAGAATAAAACGAACGGTCGTTCTATTTTGCACGCTTTGCCGCCTCGAGGTCAAAGTCCGAGGAACCTGAATGGTTAATCAGAAGTCCTGCGACACCCGGCGCAGCACCACCTCGTTGATGTCGACGTCGGCCGGCTGCTCCACCGCGTAAACCACGGCGCGCGCCACGGCGTCGGCCGGGATCTGGTTGGCCTCGTAGAAGGCTTTGACGCCGGCGGCCGCTTCGGCATCGGTCGTGTTGAACTTGAGCTCCGACTCGACGGCGCCGGGCGACACGATGGATACGCGCACACCGCTGTTCCCGACCTCGACCCGCAGCCCCTCGGAAATCGCGCGCACCGCGAACTTGGTTGCGCTGTAGACCGTGCCGATCGGCGTGAACACCTTGATGCCGGCGATCGACGCGATATTGACGATGTGTCCGCTGCCCTGCGCCTTCATGCGCGGCAGCACTGCGGCGATGCCGTAGAGCACGCCCTTGATGTTGACGTCGATGGTCTGATCCCATTCGTCGACCTTGAGCCGGTCGATCGGCGACAGCGGCATCACGCCCGCGTTGTTGACCAGCACGTCGATCCGGCCGAAGGCCTCGACGGCGGATGCGGCCAGCCTTTCCAGGTCAGCGCGCTTCGTGACGTCGGTCGCCACCGCCACGGCTTGGCCGCCGGACTCGCGGATCTCGGCAACCACCTTGTCAAGTCGGTCGGTGCGGCGTGCGGCCAGCACGACCCTGGCCCCACGTGCAGCCAGGTGGCGCGCCGTCGATTCGCCGAGGCCGCTGCTCGCGCCGGTGACGATGGCGACC
>SEGN01000065.1 GCA_004211245.1 Variovorax sp. | reverse complement strand
TGCGGCTTGGCCCGCGCGTAGAACTGCTCGGCGCTCAGGAACAGCGCGTCGGGCGGCAGGGCCGGGCGCTCGGGGTCGCCTTGCACCAGCCGGTAGCGTTCGCGCGTGTCCTGCCAGAAATGCTGGAACGCGGGCTCCAGGTCGCCGTGCAGCACCACCGTCGCATCGCTGCCGAGGTAGTCGAACACGGTGGCCGTATCTTCGAAGAACAGGGGCAGGTAATACTCGATGCCCGCCGTGGCCACGCCGTTGCCCATGTCCTTGTAGATGCGGCTCTTGGTTGGATCGCCCTCCAGCAGTTCGCGCCAGCGGCTGCGAAAGCGCGCGCGCGCGTCGTCGTCCATCGGAAACTCGCGGCCCGGCAGCAGTCGCACTTCGGGCACCGGGTAGAGGCTGCGCTGGGTGTCGGGGTCGAAGGTCCGGATCGAGTCGATCTCGTCGTCGAAAAGGTCGACGCGGAACGGTTGAGTCGACCCCATCGGAAACAGGTCGATCAGGCCGCCACGCACCGCGTACTCGCCGGGGCTCACCACCTGCGTGACGTGGCTGTAGCCGGCCAGCGTGAGCTGCGCCTTGAGCTTCGACTCCTGCAGCTTCTGCTTCGTCTTGAAATGGAAGGTGTAGCCGGCCAGGAAAGACGGTGGCGCGAGCCGGTAGAGCGCGGTGGTGGCCGGCACGATCACCAGGTCGGCCTCGCGCTGGCTGATGCGCCACAGCGTGGCCAGCCGCTCGCTGATCAGGTCCTGGTGCGGCGAAAAGCTGTCGTAGGGCAGCGTTTCCCAGTCCGGGAAGAGGGCGCAGCGCAATCCGGGCGCGAAGAACGCCAGTTCGTCGATGAGCCGCTGCGCATCGGTGGCGTCCGCCGTGAAGACGGCCACGGCGCGGCCTGCGGCCTTTTCGCGCTCGGCCAGGCGGGCCAGCAGCAGGGCATCGGCAGACGAAGGGGGCCGCGGCAGCGTGAAGCGTTTGCCGGCAGCGAGGGCAGGAAGGTCCATGGCTTTGTACAGACAATGCAGAACACCCCGCGCCAAGTGACGAGGGGTGTGCAACGCCAATTCTAGAATGGCGCCCCCTTTGCCGCTTCGCCCATGTCCCATTCCCCCGCCCGCCTCTTCGTCGTGATTCCCTGCGCGGGCACGGGCAGCCGCGCGGGCGGCGAGTCACCGAAGCAGTACCGGCCGGTCGCGCAGCGGCCGATGGTGGCGCACACGCTCGACGCGTTCCGCGCGCTGGCCAGCCGGTTGGCCGGCCTGATGCTGGTGGTGTCGCCGGGCGATGCCGCGGTAGATGCCGCGCTTCCAGACTTTCCGGGCGCGAACGAATACCTGCTGGCCGAAGGCGGTGCCACGCGGGCCGCGACCGTACTGGCCGGCTTGCGCGCGCTGCGGGTCGGCGGCGCTGCGGAAAGCGACTGGGCGCTGGTGCACGATGCGGCGCGTTGCCTGATCACGCCGCAACAGATCGAAGCCCTGATCGCGGCGTGCGAGCACGATGCGGTCGGCGGGCTGCTCGCGCACCGCCTGGCCGACACGCTCAAGTCCGCAGGCCCGGAGGGCCGCGTGGCGGCCACGCTCGAGCGCAGCGACAAGTGGCTCGCCCAGACGCCGCAGATGTTTCGCATCGGCATGCTGATCGATGCGCTCGAGCGGGCGGGCGACACCGTCACCGACGAGGCCGGCGCGATCGAGGCGCTCGGCCTGGCGCCGCTGCTGGTGCCCGGCAGCGCCCTGAATTTCAAACTCACCTGGCCGGAAGATTTCGCGCTGGCGGAAGCCGTGCTGACGGGGCGCACCACACCATGACCACAGGCTTTCCGTTCCGTGTCGGCGAGGGCTGGGACGTGCACCAGCTCGTGGCTGGCCGCAAGCTCATCCTCGGCGGGGTCGAGATCCCGCACACCACCGGACTGCTCGGCCATTCCGATGCCGACGTGCTGCTGCACGCGATCACCGACGCATTGCTCGGGGCGGCTGCGCTGGGCGACATCGGTCGGCACTTCCCCGACACCGATCCCGAATTCCGCGGCGCCGACTCGCTCGTCCTGCTGACCGAAACGGCGCGCCGGGTGCGCGCCGAGGGATGGCAGATCGGCAACGTCGACAGCACCGTGATCGCACAGGCGCCCAAGCTGGCGCCTCACATCGGCGCCATGCGTGATCGCATCGCGGGCGCGCTCGGCATCGGTCCCGGTCAGGTCAACGTGAAAGCCAAGACCGCCGAGAAGCTGGGCCCGGTCGGCGAGGGCCGCGCGATGGAAGCGCGGGCCACGGTGCTGTTGCACCGCGCCTAGTTCAGGGCGGCGGCTTCGCTGGCGGCCGTGCGCCTGCCGCGGCGCGCGGCAGTCGGATGTGCGCCGCGAGCCCGCGTCCCGGCGTGCTGGTGAGCGCGAAGGTGCCGCCCATGCGGTCGATGTTCTTGGCCACGATCGACAGGCCCAGGCCGGCGCCGGCTGCCGACGTGCGCGCCGCATCGCCGCGGAAGAACGGCTTGGTCAGCTGCGACAGCAGGGCGGGCGCCACGCCCGCGCCATGGTCGCGCACCTTGATCAGCACCGCGTCGTTGTGGGCCTGCGCCTGGATGTTGATCTCGGCCACGCCGCTGGCGGGCGACTTGCCGTAGCGCCGGGCGTTCTCGACCAGGTTGGAGATCACGCGCGTGAGCTCCACCTCGTCGGCCATCACCGCCAGTTCGGGCGACACGTCGACCTTGATCTTCACGTCTTCGTGGTCCTGCACGGCATAGGTGCAGGCGTCGATCACGTCGCGCAGCAGCACCGGCTTGAAGTCCACGTGATCGGGCCGCGCGTAGTCGAGGAACTTGTCGATGATCGCGTCGAGCTGCGCGATGTCGGCGGCCATGTGGTTGCGCGCATCTTCGTCGGCCACGCTCATCTCGGTTTCGAGCCGCAACCGCGCCAGCGGCGTGCGCAGGTCGTGCGAGATGCCGGCCAGCATGATGGCGCGGTCCTGCTCGATCTTGGCCAGCTGGTCGGCCATGCGGTTGAAGCCGATGTTGACCGCGCGAATCTCGTTGGTGCGGGCGCGTTCGTCGAGCCGGTGCGCTTCGTACTCGCCATCGCGCACCTCGCGCGCCGCACGCGACAGCTGGCTCAGCGGCCGGTTGATGAAGCGCGTGATCAGTGCTGCGCCGGCCAGCGAGAGGGCCATCGCCGTGATCAGCCACACCAGCCAGGTGCGGCCGCCGACGCGGCTGAAGCGTGTCGGGTCGAGCAGCAGCCAGTAGTTGTCGCTCTCGATGGTGAAGCCGATCCACAGGCCGGGCTCGTTGTTCACGCGGCTGGCCACGTTGGTCCCTTCGCCGAGCTGGTCGATCAGCTCCTCGGTCACGCGCTGGTCGAGCGTGCCGGTGGTGTAGGGCTCAAAGCGGTCGTTCGGTTCGCGCGGCAGGATGCGCACGCCTTCCTGGTCGGCCAGCGTCTTGATCAGGGACACGCGCGTGATCGCGTCGGAATACACCAGCGCGGCGCGCGTCAGATTCACCAGCGAGGCGATCTGGTGCGCGGTCTGGATCGCCCGCGGCTCGTACTCGAGCTGGCGAAAGGTCTGCAGCCACGCCACCGTGCTGCCGATCAGCAGCAGGGCGAGCAGGAAAAACGTGCGCCAGAAGAGACTGAGGCCGAGCTTGAGGCGGCTGCGCCGCGGGGGGTTCAGCGAGCCTTCGAGCGGACTCGGCAGCGTGAGCTGCGAGCTGTCTTCGGCCAGCGGGCTCGGCTGCGTCGTCGTGGGGCCGAACGCGGCGGGCACCGGGTTCAGGTCGTGCCGTCCGGCACGAACACGTAGCCGACGCCCCAGACCGTCTGGATGTAGCGCGGCGCTGCGGCGTCGGATTCGACCAGCTTGCGCAAACGCGAGATCTGCACGTCCAGGCTGCGATCGAAAGGTTCGAATTCGCGGCCGCGAGCCAGCTGCGCCAGCTTCTCACGCGACAGCGGTTGGCGCGGGTGGCGCACCAGTGCCTTGAGCATGGCGAACTCGCCCGTGGTGAGCGACAGCTCTTCACCGTCCTTGCGCAGCGTGCGCGAACCCAGGTCGAAGCTGAACGGGCCGAAGCTCACCGTCTCGTTGTCGGTGGAGGGGGCGCCGGGCGCCTCGAGCGGCGGGCGGCGGCGCAGCACGGCGTGCACGCGCGCCAGCAATTCGCGCGGGTTGAAGGGCTTGCCGAGGTAGTCGTCGGCGCCGACCTCGAGACCGACGATGCGGTCCACGTCCTCGCCCTTGGCGGTGAGCATGATGATCGGGGTGCGGTCGTTGGCGGCGCGCAGGCGGCGGCACACCGAGAGGCCGTCTTCGCCCGGCATCATCAGGTCGAGCACGATCAGGTCGACGGTGTCGCGCAACAGGATGCGGTTGAGTGCCTTGCCGTCTTCCGCGACGATCACCTCGAACCCTTCCTGTGTCAGGTACCGGCGCAGCAGGTCGCGGATGCGGGCATCGTCGTCGACGATGACGATCTTGTCGGTACGGGCGGGAACTTGATTCATTTCAACAACACTGAATTTGTAACAGCGCCGATTCTGAATGCGTTGGCGCGCCATTGAGCCGGTTTGCGTGCTTGTCTGACACTAAGTTACAAAACTTGCGGGCGCTCGCGTTAGCACCACAAAGCAGCGACAGTGCGGTGGCAGAGTGCAACCGTTGTCACTGCGGTCTGCAATGCGATCCACTCTCCTTCACCTGCCCGTGCTCTTCCTTGCCATGTGTGCGCCGAACTGGGCTGTGCCCGACACGCTCGCTCCGGCTGGCGGCTTGCGCCGACACGAACTGCGGGAGGCCGTGGAAGCGCACCGGACCAATGGGCGCGAGCAGATCCGGCGCGACGAAGCCGCGGCCGGGCGGCGTCTCACCCCGGCCGAGCGCGCCGAACTGCGAGAGCAGTTGCGCCGGGAATGGCTGGCCGGCACGTCGGTGCCTCCACCGCCCGAGACCCAGCCGGCCGAGCGGATCATGCCGGCCCCGGACGTGACGCCAGTGGTGCAGGCGATGCCATCGCGTACCCTTCCTCCTGCGGCGCGCAGCCAGCGCCCGTGAACCGGCGCCCCGTGCGGGCATTTGCCGCAATCTCCTTTTGTTCTTTCTGGAAGACCTGATTTGAATCGCTTCAACCATTGGATGTCATGCGCCCTGATCGCCACCGCCGGATCGGCGTGGGCCCAGACCCCGCCGCCGCAGAATGTGCTCCAGCTCCAGGCGAGCGGAACCGTGGAGGTGCAGCAGGACATGCTCAGCATGACCTTGTCGACCACGCGCGACGGCACCGAGGCGGCCGCGGTGCAGAGCCAGCTCAAGACGGCGCTCGACGCCGCACTGACCGAAGCGCGCAAGAACGCGCAGCCGGGCCAGCTCGACGTGCGCACCGGCAATTTCAGCCTGTCCCCGCGGTATTCGCGCGAAGGCAAGATCACCGGCTGGCAGGGCTCGACCGAGCTGGTGCTGGAAGGGCGCGACTTCCCGCGCATCACCCAGGCGGCCGGCCGAATCACCACACTCAATGTGGGCAACGTCGGGTTCGGCCTGAGCCGCGAACAGCGCGCCAAGGTCGAGGTCGAAGCCCAGACCATCGCGATCGACGCGTTCAAGCAAAAGGCGGCCGAGCTTGCGAAGAACTTCGGCTTTGGCGGCTACACGCTGCGCGAGGTGGCGGTGAACTCGAACCAGGGCGACATCGGCCGGCCGCGCATGATGGCGGCGCAGGCGAAGTCGTTCTCGGCGTCCGATGCGCCCGTGCCGATCGAGGCGGGCAAGACCGCGGTGGTCGTGAACGTCTCGGGTTCGGTTCAGCTCAAGTAGTCACTGCGCAGTCCAGCCGCCGTCCATGGCCCAGGCAACGCCCCGGACCTGGTCGGCCGCCGGCGAGCAGAGAAACACGGCGAGGCCGCCCAGTTGCTCCACGGTGGTGAACTGCAACGAGGGCTGCTTTTCGCCCAGCAGCTCCTTCTGGGCCTGCAGCGCGGAAATCCCTTCGCGTGCCGCGCGATCGTCGATTTGCTTCTGAACCAGCTGCGTCAAGACCCAGCCCGGACAGATTGCGTTGCTGGTGATCCCGGTGGTGGCGGTTTCCAGCGCAACCGACTTGGTGAGGCCGACGATGCCGTGCTTGGCGGCCACGTAGGCCGATTTCTGCGCCGAGGCGACCAGCCCGTGTGCCGACGCCACGTTGATGATCCGGCCCCAGTTCGCTTCGCGCATGGCCGGCACCGCGAGGCGGGTGGTGTGGAACGCGCTGGTGAGGTTGATGGCGATGATCGCGTCCCAACGCTCGGCCGGGAAGTCCTCCACTTTCGCCACGTGCTGGATGCCGGCATTGTTGACCAGGATGTCGACGCGGCCGAACTTCGAGGCGGCGAACTTCATCATGTCCTCGATCTGGTCCGGTTTGCTCATGTCGGCGCCGTGGTAGGCGACCTTGACGCCGATCGCGGCAACCGCGGCCTGCGGCGCGTCGGCATCGCCGAAGCCGTTGAGCACGATGTCGGCGCCCTGTTGCGCCAGGGCCCGGGCGATGGCCAGGCCGATGCCACTGGTCGAGCCCGTTACCAGGGCGGTTTTGCCTTTGAGCATGGGGATGAATCTCCGAATGAATTAGGATGCAACGCGACCATTATCCGCAGCCGAAGCGGCCTCTTTCCGTGAGCGAACCCTCCCTTCATTTCACCTCTTGCGACGATGCCGCCGGTGGCCATCGCATGGCCTGGTGGCAATGGGGCGACGCCGCCGCTTCGCACGTGGTGGTTTGCGTCCACGGGCTCACGCGCCAGGGCCGCGACTTCGACGAACTTGCACGGGCGCTCGTGGCGGGCGCCGGTGGCGCGCTGCGCGTGGTCTGCCCGGACGTGGTCGGCCGCGGCCGCAGCGATTGGCTGCGCGATCCGGCCGGCTACCAGATCCCGCAGTACGCGGCCGACATGCTCGTTCTGCTGGGCGAGTTGCAGCGCGAGCAGCCTGTCGCGACGCTCGACTATGTCGGCACCAGCATGGGCGGCCTGATCGGCATGGTGCTCGCGGGCAACCGCGAGCTGCCGCTGCCGGTGCCGATCCGCCGACTGGTGCTCAACGACGTCGGCCCGGCGCTCGACCCCGAAGCATTGCGCCGCATCGGCGCCTACGTGGGGCAGGGTGGGTGGTACGCGTCGCCGGCCGAGGCCGCGTCGGCGCTGTGGTCGATCTCTTCGACCTTCGGCCCGCACACCGCCGCGCAATGGGCCGAGCTGTCGCGCCACATGGTCGTGCCGTCGACCGATGACGGCCAATGGGTGCTGCACTACGACCCGTCGATCGCCGTCGCGCTGCGCGCGTTGACCACCGAATCGACGGCGCAGGCCGAGACCGTGATGTGGTCGCTCTACGACGCGATCACCGCCCAGACGCTGGTGTTGCGCGGCGCGCAGTCCGATCTGCTGGCACCGGCCACTGCCCGGGCGATGACGCAGCGCGGCCCGCAGGCCCGCCTCGTCGAGTTCGACGGCGTGGGCCATGCGCCCACCCTGGTGGTGCCACAGCAGCACGGCGTCGTCACTTCTTTTCTGCTCGCCACGTGAAGCGCGAACTCTCCAGCCTGCCGCCGGTGAAGCTGTCGGACCCGGGGGTCGACTATCCGCTGTCGGCCGCCACCGCCGACAGCACGCCCGGCCAGGTCAACATGCTGGCGCGCGCCCGCGCGTTTGCCGAGCCGCTCATTGCCGACGAAATGCTCGACACCGGCGAGAACACGCTCGCGCATGCCGATGCGGTGGCCGCCATCGTGGCCGCCATGGGCGGCTCCGAAGCCATGCAGGCTGCCAGCTACCTCGTGTATTCGTGCCAGCACCTGAACAAGCCGCAGGAGGTGATCGCCAAGGTGTTCGGCGACAACTTCGCCGCGCTGGCAGTGGAAACCACCAAGCTGGTTCACGTCCAGAAGCAGGCGCGCTCCGCCACCGGCGGTTCGCACGTCGATGGCGCCGGCAGCCAGACCGAGAACGTCCGCAAAATGCTGCTGGCGTTTTCGCGCGACCTGCGCGTGGTCATGCTCCGCCTGGCCTCGCGCCTGCAGACCTTGCGTCACGCGGCGGCTTCGAAGCAGCCTGTGGGCGAGAGCGTGGCGCGGGAATCGCTGCAGGTGTTCGCGCCGCTGGCCAACCGGCTCGGGATCTGGCAGGTGAAGTGGGAGATCGAAGACCTTTCGTTCCGTTTTCTCGAGCCCGAGACCTATCAGCTGATCGCCCGGCTGCTGGACGAGAAGCGCACCGAACGCGAAGGCCACATCGAGCAGCTTCGCTCTCAGCTGGAGCGCGACCTGGCCGCGCAGGGCGTGAACGCCAAGGTGCAGGGCCGGCCGAAAAACATCTACAGCATCGTCAAGAAGATGCGCGGCAAGTCGCTCGACTTCGCCCAGGTGTTCGACATCCTGGCGCTGCGTGTGGTGGTGCAGGACGTCAAGGATTGCTACGCCGCTTTGGCCTGGGTGCACACGCACTTCCAGCCGATCGACGAAGAGTTCGACGACTACATCGCGCGGCCCAAGGCCAACGGCTACCAGTCCCTGCACACCGTGGTACGCGAGGTGCTCGGCCAGCAGACCGGCAAGCCGATCGAGATCCAGATCCGGACCGAGCAGATGCACGACCATGCCGAGCATGGTGTGGCCGCGCACTGGGCCTACAAGGAAGCCGGCCCCAAAGGCTATGCGGGCGTCTGGGCCGGTGGCGAATACGACGCCAAGATCGCGGTCCTGCGCCAATTGCTGGCCTGGGAGCGCGATCTGTCGGGCGGCCAGCAAGGGCAGGGGCTGTTCGACGACCGCATCTACGTGCTCACGCCCGACGCCGCCATCGTTGAATTGCCGCAGGGCGCGACGGCCGTCGATTTCGCCTACACCGTGCACACCACCCTGGGCCATCGTTGCCGTGGCGCCCGCATCGACGGTGCCATGGTGCCGCTCAACACGCCGCTGCAGAACGGACAGACGGTCGAAATCATCGCCGCCAAGGAAGGCGGCCCGTCGCGCGACTGGCTCAACGCCGAGCTCGGCTATCTGGTCAGCCATCGCGCGCGGGCCAAGGTGCGGGCCTGGTTCAACGCGCAGGTCACGCACGAAACGGTGGCGCGCGGACGCGAGGCGGTCGAGAAGCTGCTGCAGCGCGAGGGCAAGACCGCACTCAAGCTCGACGATCTGGCCTCGCGGCTCGGGTTCAAGTCGGCCGACGACCTGTTCGAAGTGGTGGGCAAGGACGAGTTTTCACTGCGCTCCATCGAAACCCTGCTGCGACCGCCGGAACCCGCGCCCGGCCCCGACGATGGCGTCCTCATCCGCAAGTCGCGCGCGACCGAGAAGGCGGTGCAGGGCGGCGTTCTCGTCGTCGGCGTGTCCTCGTTGATGACGCAGTTGGCAAAATGCTGCCGGCCCGCTCCCCCCGATGCCATTGCCGGCTTCGTCACGCGCGGCCATGGTGTCAGCATCCACCGGGCCGACTGCAGCAATTTCCGCACGATGGCGTCGCACAGCGGCGAACGCGTGATCGAGGTGGAGTGGGGCGCAGGCAAGGGCGAGGAGGGCGCGGTCTACGCTGTCGACGTGGCGGTGGAGGCCTCGGACCGCCAGGGACTGCTGCGCGACATCTCCGAAGTGTTCGCCCGCGAGAAGATGAACGTGATCGGCGTCCAGACCCAATCGGTCAAGGGCACGGCGTGGATGACGTTCACGATCGAGATCGCCGACGCCGCGCGGCTGGCACAGGTGCTTCGCACCGTCGCAGGTGTGAACGGAGTTCGCCACGCCAGGCGTCGTTGAGAAAAATTCCACTGCTATAATCGCAGGCTGCATATTTCAGGCCCATAGCTCAGCTGGTTAGAGCGCTTCCTTGACATGGAAGAGGTCGGCGATTCGAATTCGTCTGGGCCTACCAAACACGTGAATCGAGACATGAATCAAAGCCACTCGCCGAGTGGCTTTTTTCTTCATTCGGCGTTCGGGCTACGCCATTGGTGAAGTGGCAACAGTTGATGCAAATGTGTTAACTTGAACGCCTGACGTGACCAACACCAACCCGACCGATCTCCTGCATGTGCCGCCGCTGGACCCTGCGGTGGAGGAAGTGCGCCTTGCTTCGTTGCTGCGGCAGGCGCCGCTCGAGTTCGCCCGGGTGGTCTACGGCCTGAACGACCGGGCCAACGGCCGCGCCGGCACGATGGCGGCGGAAGAGGTCGCCCGCACGGTGCGCCAGGGGTCTCCGGTGACGCGCGAGCGGGCGGAGCAGCGGGCCCGTGCCTACCTTCCGGTGGCCGGCCACGAGCATTGCCCGCGCTGTTGGGTGTTCAACGGCATCAAGAGCCCGCTCCACTATCGAGAGGCCAACGAAGAGCGCCCCGAGAGCGCAACGTGCAAGGTCTGCGGCGCGGAGTACACCAGCACGCTCGAATAGCAGCGCCCCCGGTCAGGGTAAACCTTGGCGCGGTGCAGCAAACCCGCTCCCTAGAATGCCCCGGGCGCGACCGCGTCCGCCATGCGAAGGAGTCCCATTGCAGAGCAAGAAAGTCGGCGGCAAGCCTGCCGTCCGGGTGATCAAAAAGTACCCGAACCGGCGGCTTTACGACACCGACACCTCTACCTACATCACGTTGGCGGAGGTCAGGCAACTGGTCATGTCGAAGGCCGCCTTCGTGGTGCGCGATGCCAAATCCGGAGAAGACCTGACGCGCAGCATCCTCCTGCAGATCATCCTGGAAGAGGAAGCCGGCGGTGCACCGATGTTCACCGAACAGGTGCTGGCCAGCATCATCCGTTTCTACGGCCAGGCGATGCAAAGCTACATGGGGCCCTACCTCGAGAAGAACATCCAGGCCATGACCGAAGTGCAGGCCCAGCTTGCGGAGAAGGCCGAAGGCCTCACACCCGAAATGTGGGCGCATTTCATGACCATGCAGTCGCCGATGCTGCAGGGCCTGATGGGCAATTACGTCGAGCAATCGAAGAACGTCTTTTTGCAGATGCAGGAGCAGATGCAAAAGAACACCGAGCAGGTTCTGGGCGCCTTTGGCCTCAAGCGTCCCTGAAACCGGCTCGGCCGGCGATAGCTGGGACAATACGGGGATATGAGTGAAGTTGTCTCCCCCGAAAGAACCGCCACCGTCGCGGCGCCCAAAGTGGGCTTTGTGAGCCTGGGCTGCCCCAAGGCGCTGACAGATTCCGAACTGATCCTGACGCGCCTGAGCGCTGAGGGCTATGAAACCTCGAAGACCTTCGAGGGTGCCGACCTCGTCATCGTCAACACCTGCGGCTTCATCGACGATGCAGTGAAGGAGAGTCTCGACACCATCGGAGAAGCGCTGGCCGCCAATGGCCGTGTCATCGTCACCGGCTGTCTGGGCGCCAAGGCGGGGGAGGGTGGCGGAAACATGGTGCGCCAGATGCACCCCAGCGTGCTGGCTGTCACCGGCCCGCATGCGACGCAGGAGGTGATGGACGCGGTGCACGCCAACCTGCCGAAGCCGCACGACCCGTTCGTGGACCTGGTGCCCAACAGCTTCGGCATTGCCGGCCTGAAGCTCACGCCGCGCCACTACGCCTATCTGAAGATCAGCGAAGGCTGCAACCATCGCTGCACCTTCTGCATCATCCCCTCGATGCGCGGGGACCTGGTGTCGCGACCGATCGGCGACGTGCTGAACGAAGCCAAGGCGTTGTTCGAGGGTGGTGTGAAAGAGCTGCTGGTGATCAGCCAGGACACTTCGGCCTATGGCGTCGACACCAAGTACCGCATGGGCTTCTACAACGGCAAGCCGGTCAAGACCCGCATGCTGGACCTGGTGCGCGAGTTGGGCGACATCGCCGAGCCTTACGGCGCGTGGGTGCGTTTGCACTACGTCTACCCCTACCCGAGCGTCGACGAGGTGATTCCGCTCATGGCGAGCGGTCGCGTGCTTCCGTACCTCGACGTGCCGTTGCAGCACAGCCATCCGGCCGTGTTGAAGCGCATGAAGCGTCCGGCCAGCGGCGAACGCAACCTCGAGCGCATTGCCGCATGGCGCGCGCTGTGCCCCGAACTCGTGATTCGCAGCACCTTCATCGCCGGGTTTCCGGGCGAGACCGAAGAAGAATTCGAGCACCTGCTCGACTTCATCCGGGAAGCGGAGATCGACCGCGCAGGATGTTTTGCCTACAGCCCGGTTGCCGGCGCTGTTGCGAACGACATTCCCGGCATGCTGCCGGAAGCCGAGCGGGAAGCGCGGCGCGCCCGCTTCATGGAGGTGGCGGAGTCGGTGTCGATCGCGCGTCTGCGGCGCCGCATTGGCGCCAGCATGCAGGTGCTGGTGGATTCAGCGCCCGGCATGGGTCGCAAGGGCGGGGTTGGCCGCAGTTATGCCGACGCGCCGGAGATCGACGGCGTGGTGCGCTTGCTTCCGCCCGAGAAGATCAGCAAGACGTTGAAGGTCGGCGAATTCACGCGGGCCCGCATCGTCGGTGCCGAGGGCCATGACCTGGTGGCGGTGCCGGTGTGAGAACGGCTTTGCAGAGGCGACCGGCCAACAAAAAAGCCACCGGAGACCGGTGGCTTGAATCGAGAAATCCTGCTTGAGGATTTATTTAAACTTGGTGCCCAGAAGAGGACTCGAACCTCCACGATGTTACTCGCTAGTACCTGAAACTAGTGCGTCTACCAATTCCGCCATCTGGGCCCACTTGTTGCAA